>NZ_JBEJZY010000026.1:0-69862 GCF_040256935.1 Photorhabdus viridis | reverse complement strand
TTAAGTAACATGATTATTTAATTTATTCCAAATAGTTTGATTTAGGGCAGTTTTTCTTAATTAAGTTGTGGCGCCATGATAGCGGGATGTCATAAGCTGAAATGAATATTTAGCTCATAGTTAAGAGGGGAATAAATGTTACGTTCCATTATTTTAACTGGAGATTCGACTTCGCATGGCGGCAAGGTGCTGGCGGGTGATGGCGGGTTGGATGTGTTAGGGAAGAAAGCGGCCCGGGTTGGGGATCCGGTATCCTGTCCAAAATGTGGTGGTCATCAAACCATCGTGGAGGGGACGCCGGGCATAGTCGGCACTAATGGGCAAATGTACGCACTGGAGGGGATGAAAACGTCTTGTGGGGCGAGATTGATTGCTTCGCAAAGTCTATTTCAGGCAATAGGGTAGCGGTAAAAGGTAATACTTTGCCTGAAATAGAGTGGGTTGGTTCAAATATGGATGCTCAGTTTTTTATTCTCTTTTTACAAACTACCCGGTTGGCGTGGTGGATTTCGGCCTGACATATTGGTCGTTGCACTGCGGATGTTTTGACCAACTATATCAATGCTAGCCTGAAATGGCGGGAATGGCAGAGTAATACCATGCTTGTGAAATTCTTGCAGAATAAGCTGGTGAACTTCATGGCGGACAGGCATCCGGTGCCCCATTTCAGCGGCATAAATACGTAATTCAAATATCTGAATGCCATGCTGGAGATCAACTAGATACACTTCAGGCGCTGGGTTATCCAGGATCAGAGAGCTGCGTTTGGCCGCATTTAATAGGATCTGGGTGATGTCTTCGCTGTTATTCTCTGCCGGAGCAGGAATTGTCAGTACGATACGGGTGATGGTGTCTGACAATGACCAGTTAATAAACTGCTCAGTGATAAAGGCTTTATTAGGAACAATAATCTCTTTCCTGTCCCAATCTGAAAGCGTCGTTGCCCGTGTATTGATCTTGGTGATACTGCCGGTCAGATTGCGGATAGTGACGGTATCACCGATACGGATGGGCTTTTCAAATAGGATCATCAGGCCAGAAACGATGTTGGCGAAGATTTCTTGTAAGCCAAAACCAAGCCCAACTCCCAGTGCTGCAACGAGCCATTGCAGTTTTGACCATTCAAGGCCAATTAGCGAGAAACCTACTAGGCCACCGATCAGCGTAATGGTGTATTTGGTTAGTGTGGTAATGGCAAAACCGGTACCTGGGGCCAATTCCAGATGCTGTAATAAGGCCAGCTCAAGCAGGGCAGGCAGGTTACGTACCAGTTGTGTCGTGATAATAATCACTAGTATGGCGATTAATACCGAACCCATTGTGATGGGTTGAACTGTTTCTACATTGTTTATCGTTGTGGTGACATCCCACAAGCGGATATTTTCTAGGAATGAGAAAGCTGAATGGAGTTCTGACCAGAGCAAAATCAGTGAAACTAATGCAAACATAGTCAGAATTGAGCGTACCAATCCCAGAGATTGAGCACTGATTGCATCCAGGTCAATAATGGGTTCGTCAACTTCAATGGAACCTTCGATGCTGCTTGATCCCGTTGAGTCATCTTCGCCTTTGGCGCGTTGAGCCAGAATTTCCGCTCGCCGCTGTTTTGCCCGTTCAAAAGCAATCCGGCGCCGCTGAATCAGCATCCAGCGCCGGATAATATGGTAAATAACCAGCAGGAAGAACCAGATAGCAACGGAAGTCTCCAAACGTCCCAGTAATGCCTGCGATGTACTGAAATAGCCCAGTATGGAAGCCAAAGCCGCGATTATCGGCGCAGAGAGTAAAATCCACCAGAGAGCAGTATTGATAACGTTTTCACCGGAGCCATTTTTATCCAGATAGAGCGGGACTCTTGCCCGTTTCAGGCTGCTGGTAATCAAGCTTAAGGAGACGCACAGCGTCAGGAAACAGAGCCTGCCAAGTGTGGAGGCAAATTCTCGATCACTGTAATGTTCGAAAGTGATTAATGCCATCACCAATGGCACGATGGCAAAGATGGAGAGTTGGTAGAATCGCAATGCGCGTTTGACTCGCTCTTCCGGCCAGCGAAAATGGGCAATGAAGAGCCCATTTGGGTGTGCAAATGTCGCACTCAGAATAAAGATCCATAATACGGGAGTCGTCGCACTGACGCCATATCCAATGGCGATCGCCATTGGATACTGCCAGGCGCTTTGCAGCCCATAGCCGATCGCAGACCAGAGCATTGGCAAAGGTAACGCAACAATGACCGACCAGAACACGGTACGCAAAGTAAGGGAGAAGTGATCATATGTTACTTTGCCGATGCGGTTACTCGCGCGTTCAAGAAATGCGTGATAGTGGCGGAGAGAACCGACGCTGAATATGACAAGAAATAGTGCGCCAAGCAGATATAGCAGCGTATCCTGAGTGGTCAGCATGACTATCAGGGCCCCACTTAACTGAGAGAAAGTATCCAGTGATAATAAGCGGGTCAGATTCTGCACCACACTAATAGGGTAATCGAGCGAAACAGGATTAACATCTGCGACCCAGAACAGATAACGGTGGGTGGCTTCCTTTACTTCTGTCAGTGCATCGTTTAGCTGGTTGGTAGCGACTTTCAGTTTGGTTAGTTCAAGAATCTCACTGTCATAACCAGATAATAGTGAATTGAGTAATTCTTTGCGGGTACGAATCAGGGAATCGTAAATTCGCTCTTGTTCGGCCGTCAGTGCAACGTTGTTTGCCTGCGCTGGTTTTGCTTCTTTTTGTAACTGTTCCAGCATATCTTCGTATTTCAGCCGATCGACCCTGAATTTGATAATATCCCGGTCAAGTTGCTGAGGTTTAGACATGTCCGGCAAACGGGCAAGCTGAGTTCGCAGTGCTTCTCCTAGCGTCGTGGAGCCTCCAAGCCATTGGGCCTGTTCACGAATGGTACTCAATGCTTGCCGGACTTGAATCGTATCACTCGCGGCCTGGCGTTGCTTTGAGCCGATGGTATTCATTCGTTGCGCTTGCTGATTTAGCTCCTGAGATAAATGACGGTTCAGTTGTAATTCATCAAGCAGAAATTTTGGTAGCTGACCACTTTGTTCTGCCAGCATTTCTGTATGTTCCAGAGCTAATTCTGCTTTTTGCTGGCGTTGGGTGTTAAGCTGGCTGCGGAGTTGTTGCAGCTCAAGATCAAGTCGCTGATAACGCTTTTTGAACAGATCAACTCGCATACGGGAAATTTCCTGCCGGTTATTGGCAGAAAGTTGAGCTATTTCCAGTTCATTAACTGTAGCTTTGTGAGCATTTACTTCGGCTTGAGCTAAAGCAAATTGGGCTTCTCCTAACGGAGTGGAGGGTGTTTCTAATGATTGAAGGCGAGAGGATGCTTCAGTCAGAAGGCGTCGTGCTTCTGATTGTTGTTGGGGTAATAATCCAAGGGAGTCGCTGATTTCCCGTCCTTTATCCTGCTCTTGCTGTAATTGTCCACCTTGGTCCAGTAACCGGCTGCTGATCTGAATGATCTGTTGCTCAAGATTTGCGATTGGCTGGTTAGCAGGAACCTGGCGGGGAGTATCACTTTCAGCAAGTAACTTTTGGCGAAGCTCTCTGATTATTTTTGGGAAATCATCAATGGTAGCCTGATATTTCTGTGTCCTGTCATTAGCAGATTTAGTATCAGTAATCCAATTGAGCGCTCCTTGGAGCGCCTGAGCAACTTCTGCATCCTGCGGATTTTTACTGGATTCAATTTGTTTCAGTTCTTGTTTGAGCTGGTTTTCATCGAGTTGAGTAGCAGCAAAAACTGGACTAATAATGAGCAGGCTAAGCAATAAGCTGACAATCAGGCGCACGATAGAGGGCTCTCCTTGGAAAGGGATTAGCTTATGTTATCAGTGGGTTCTTCAGGCATTATCGCCTGGGCCAATAGTTCACCCATGCGGGTTGCTGAACCACTGCTTAAATTCCCGGCTAACTGCACCTGATTTGCTGCGAACAGGTTAATAACGGTAGAGCCCAGTTTGAAGCGGCCCATTTCCTCGCCTTTCTTAAAAGAGACGGCGCCAATTGTACCGGCTTCAGGGTAAGTCCAGCGTTTGATAATACCTTCCCGTGGTGGCGTAACCGTCCCACACCAAGCCATTTCAATACTGCCGACGATAGTTGCACCAACCAGAATCTGTATCATTGGACCAAATTGAGTATCAAACAGGCAGATGACTCTTTCATTACGGGCGAACAGGTTTGGCACGTTGGCAGCAGTCAACGGATTGACAGAGAACAGATCGCCTGGGACATAGATCATCTCTTTCAGCAATCCATCGCAGGGCATATGTACACGGTGATAATCCTTTGGTGATAAGTAAGTCGTTATAAACTGCCCATCACGGAATATCTCTGCCAACTGATGATTGCCGGCTAGTAGAGCTTCAAGGGTATAGTGGTGTCCTTTGGCCTGAAGTATCTGGTTTGTCCTGATATTACCTAACTGACTGATAATACCATCAGCAGGCAGTGCTAATTGATGTTCTTCGCTGACAACCGGGCGGACATCGTCTTTTAATGGACGGATAAAGAACTCGTTGAATGTCGTATAGGCGGAAAACTCAGGCGCTTTCGCTTCATGCATATCTACTTTATAAACACGGGCAAACGCCTTAATTGCTAGTTGAGTCAGCCAGCCCGCCTTTTTATTTGCAAACCAGCCTGCCAGATTCGTAATTCCTTGTTTAGGCAATAAATAATGCAACCTGATTTTAATGTTATCCAGCACGTCAACCTCTTGGATGTTATTTTATCGGCAAATTAGATAAAAGGGGGCTATTGTACCCGTCCTTTTATTTAATGTCAGTTAGCTATCGTTATTTGTAAACGTCTTGCGTGGTTTAATTTGGTCCATGCTGTCGAGAATACGGTGATAATTTTCAAAGCGTTCTTCAGCTATTTTGCTATCTTCTACTGCTTTCCGTAACGCACATTCTGGATCATCCCGATGTTTACAATCGCGGAATTTACAGCTTCCCAGATAATCGCGGAATTCGATGAAACCCTGAGTTATCTGTTCTGGTGTTAAATGCCATAGGCCAAATTCTCGTACACCTGGAGAATCAATCACATCACCGCCATGTGGAAAATGATAAAGGCGGGATGCCGTGGTGGTGTGTTGACCTAAACCGGAAACTTCTGAAACCTGATTAACCAGAATTTTTTCTTCATCTTCCGGCAGGAGCGTGTTCAGTAAACTTGATTTACCCACTCCAGACTGACCGGCGAAGATACTGATTCTGTCTGCGAGCATTTTTAGTAATTCTTCCATACCTTCGCCAGTATGGCTTGATAACTTTAATACTCTGTAACCAATATTATGATACGTGGACATGACTTCATCGACCCATTCACGGCTTTCTTCGTCCAACAGGTCAATTTTATTCAGCACAATCAATGGCTCAATGCCCAGTGTTTCACAGGCAACAAGGTAGCGATCGATAATATTGAGTGAAAGTTCAGGGAGAATGGCTGACACAATAACTATCTGGTCAATGTTGGCGGCGATAGGTTTAACGCCATCATAGTAGTCAGGGCGTGTCAGTACAGAAGTCCGTTCGTGAACCGCTTCAACAATGCCATTTACTTTAACGTCTGTTTGCGTTTGCAGCGAAGGACGCCATACCACCCGATCACCTGTGACTAATGAGCGGATCGTTCTGCGGATATTACAACGTTGTATAGAACCGTTTGCTTCTACATCAGCATGTTGGCCGAAACGGCTGATAACCAGCCCCTCCTGAGGTTCACCTAACTGGCTATCATCCATTTCAGGTTTATTATCCTGTTTTTTCAGTCTGCGCTGATGATTTGCCTGTACCCGCCGTTGCTGGCCTTTGGATAATTTATTTTTAGCCACCGAGCCTCACTTGTTCCATATTTATCGCTGCTATTTTCTAAAAGCGCTATGATACACCATTAATAAGAACTATCTCTCCAACCTAGGATATAACATGTCAAAAAGTGAGCACAATCTTATCTGGATAGATCTGGAAATGACGGGTTTAGATCCAGAGCGGGATCGCATTATTGAAATTGCGACAATTGTCACCGATGCAAATTTGAATATTCTGGCTGAAGGGCCGGTCATGGCGATTTATCAGTCTGATGAGCAACTTGCTCTGATGGATGAATGGAATGTGCGTACACATACTGGCAGTGGGTTGGTTGAACGTGTTAAAGCAAGCAAAATAGATGATCGTGCGGCAGAGAAGGCGACGATTGCATTTTTGGAAGAGTGGGTTCCCGCAGGGGCTTCACCTATTTGTGGTAATAGTGTTGGTCAGGATCGGCGTTTCCTGTTCCGTTATATGCCGGAGCTGGAAGCCTATTTTCACTACCGTTATCTGGATGTCAGTACATTGAAAGAATTAGCCCGTCGCTGGAAACCGGAAATTCTGGCGGGATTAAAAAAGCAGAATACTCATCAGGCATTGGATGATATCCGCGAATCAGTGGCTGAATTAGCTTATTATCGGGAACATTTTATTCAATCGGAATAAGACAGTTTTATTTTGTCCTCTGCTGGTTATGATAACGCAAGCTCAGTGTGACGATTATTAATCCCCATTGGTGTTTATTAAATCGCCACTTGACCGAAAAGTTTGTTTTTTTGCGTTGAAGGGGCTTGCGAGCGCAACGATTTTTCGTATAATGCGCTCCCCGTACCGATGAAGAATTTTATCAGGTATGGCATACTGAAAGATATGCGGGAATAGCTCAGTTGGTAGAGCACGACCTTGCCAAGGTCGGGGTCGCGAGTTCGAGTCTCGTTTCCCGCTCCAAATTTCGATTTGTGATCAGTATGTTATTTCAGGCTATCATTAGCCAATCAGTGACGCGGGAATAGCTCAGTTGGTAGAGCACAACCTTGCCAAGGTTGGGGTCGCGAGTTCGAGTCTCGTTTCCCGCTCCAAAGTTTTAAGTCGGTTATGTTGTTTCAGGCTATAATTAGTCAGTCAGTAATGCGGGAATAGCTCAGTTGGTAGAGCACGACCTTGCCAAGGTCGGGGTCGCGAGTTCGAGTCTCGTTTCCCGCTCCAATCCTTATTTTCATGCCGATAATCCAGCAGTGTTCTTTTCCTTATATCAATCCTATTTTCACGTAATAGAACCCGTTGCATGATGTTGCAAACATCGTCTTGGGGTTTTTGCATTCATGGCGTTAACTGAATGTTTAAATTGTGCGCCGACTCTACAGCTAATGTATGATGTTTGTCCGTTAAGAGTTATTGCTTGGTTATAGGCTCTTTGTCTTTCTTTGGCACAGGACACGCAGGAAGGGGAAAGGCATGATCCTTTAACTCCGAAAGTTTTTTCAACTTCTGCTTGCCAAACTTTTGAGGGTGGTACATAATGCACTCCTTTCGACGACGGTCTATTTAAAAATCTCTGTTGAATCAATAAGTTAAGTGGGATTCGAGCAATTTGCTTCCCTCTCCAAGTTTCTTCCCCAATGATAATACTCGCTTATTTTGATTCGATTTTTGGACTATAGGGTTTGGTGTTGATTTCTATTTTTTATCCACAGAATAGAAAGTGATTTCTTGGTAAATAAGTACGACACCTTAAAATTACCACACAGACTTATCCACAGGCTGTTTCTTTCAAATTTTCTTGATCTTACATTTTATAAAATCAATATTTCTTCTGTAACTCATTGATAGTTTTTTGGAATAATCCTTTGTTAAGAAATACCATACTGATCACTTGCGCTTTTTTTGAGCGTTGATCAGCAAGGGATTTTTATTTTATTCACAGGAAAATTATTTGAATTTTTTTATACACCGTCAGGATGGCTAATAATTAAGCATCTCTGGGTAAGCCTTTGGTTATCGCTCGGATCAGCCGTTTTTGTTGAGAAGTTTGTACATGGACAGTATTAGTTGCCCGGCGAGTCATTTGTTGGTCAATAGCCCAATGAATATGCTCATCAAGCATTGTGTTTAATCCTAGTTTCTGTCGTAGAGATAGAACGATGTTGTTTTGATATGGCGCGTTTCCCAAGGCAACCGCAATATTGCGTAACCAGCGTAAATGCCCGATACGGCGGATTGCAGAACCTTCTGTTATTCGCAGGAATTTTTCTTCATTCCAATTGAATAAATCCAATAATTCCGGCGTATGTAATGTTGCCCGGGGGCTGAAATCAACTTCATCTGTTGGTTTATGCTGCAAGGAACCGCAGTATAGCATAATCTGTTGCAGGCCAAAAATAGTGAATTCAGCGGTGAAACTGAGCAGAAGATGTTAAATGTTGATAATAGAGTTGTGTTAGGGTTATTGTTTTAGCTGACGAATTAATAAAACAGCAGATATTATTCGATGAAAGAACTTGTTTTATCACTTCAAGATGAAGAAGCGACGGTTTCCCTTGGAGGCTCGGTTGCGGCTGCCTGTAATCATGGCAGTGTAATTTATTTATATGGTGATTTAGGCGCCGGTAAGACGACATTCAGCCGTGGTTTTTTACAGTCCCTGGGCCATCAAGGGCATGTAAAAAGCCCAACCTACACTTTGGTTGAACCTTACGCTTTAACACCGAGGCCGGTTTACCATTTTGATCTTTACCGGTTGGCTGATCCGGAAGAATTGGAGTTTATGGGAATTCGTGATTATTTCCATCAGGATGCTATTTGTCTGGTGGAATGGCCTCAGCAAGGAGAAGGTGTATTGCCGGATGCGGATATTAAATTACATTTGAGTTACCAGCCCGGAGGGCGACAGGCACATTTTATTGCTTTGTCTGAATATGGTGAGAGTCTGCTAGATAATTTGAAATATTTATGAGGGATCACCAAACCATGATGTACCCTTTAGTTGCAAAAATGATAAAGAAATGGCAAATCAGTTTTATGATAATTTGCTGGCTGTTTATCATGATGAGCAGTTTAGTGGTGGTAACAGCGACAGCGGCGACTTTATCCAATATCCACGTGAGTAATAGTATCAGTGAATCAAAAGTGACGATGGTTTTTTCAGGTAATCGCCCTGATTACAGCTTTTTCCCATTGCATTCACCAGAGCGTTTAGTGGTAGATATTCACCAGTCAGGAAATATTATTGGCTTGCCAATGAATTTGCCGGGACTGGATTTAGTGAAGAAAATTCGCGCCAGTCAGGCGCCTGATGCACAAAAAAAACGTATAGTGTTTGAACTAAATAAAAAAGTTAAAGTCAACTCTATAGTGCAGCAGTCGGGTAGTGAATATCGGGTTATTTTTACCTTGCGGGCTTCTGGTGCTTCTGTCAGTAATCCTGTTTTCAGAGAAAGTTCACAACAGGCAGCCAGTAAATCAGTTATTACTGATAATAAACCGGCGGCGACAAAAAAGGCGACTCCACAAATTACTTCCAAGGGAAGTCAGCGAGTTGTTGTTGCTATTGATGCGGGACATGGTGGACAAGACTCTGGCGCGATCGGGCAACATGGACTGAAAGAGAAGAATGTCACTATTAGTGTTGCGCGTAAATTGGAAGCGCTATTGCGCAATGATCCTATGTTCAAACCCATTTTGACCCGTAACGGAGACTATTTTATTTCTGTTGCAGGTCGTTCTGAGGTTGCGCGTAAGCATAGCGCGAATATGCTGGTTTCTATTCATGCTGACGCTGCGCCCAATCGCAGTGCGCGTGGTGCCTCTGTCTGGGTACTGTCGAACAAGCGAGCAAATAGCGAATTGGGTAATTGGCTTGAGCAGCATGAGAAACAGTCTGAATTACTGGGCGGTGCAGGCGATGCATTGGCAAATGGCGCAGATCCTTATCTAAGCCAGGCGGTACTGGATTTACAATTCGGTCACTCTCAACGGGTGGGCTATAACGTTGCAGTACAGGTTTTGAATGAGTTGCGCAAAGTTGGTTCATTACATAAACGTTCGCCAGAACATGCCAGTTTGGGTGTGCTACGCTCACCGGATATCCCTTCAATTTTGGTAGAAACTGGATTTATCAGTAACTCATCTGAAGAAGCATTGCTTGGTTCCAGTGATTTTCAGGATAAGCTGGCAAGCGCTATCCATCGTGGATTGCGCAACTATTTTCTGGCGCATCCATTACAGGCTGCACCTAAAGCAGACAGGAAGTAAGGGTTAAATATGGCGATCAAGATTTTACCTCCTCAATTGGCAAACCAAATTGCTGCTGGCGAAGTCGTAGAACGTCCCGCATCAGTAGTCAAGGAGTTGATGGAGAATAGTCTTGATGCTGGAGCCAGCCGCATTGATATTGAAATCGAGCGCGGTGGAGTAAAACTTATCCGTGTCCGTGATAATGGTTGTGGAATCAATCATCAGGATCTTGCTTTGGCGCTGGCTCGTCATGCCACCAGTAAGATTGCCACACTGGATGATCTGGAAGCGATTATCAGTATGGGATTCCGCGGAGAGGCGTTGGCCAGTATCAGCTCAGTTTCGCGTCTGACATTGACTTCCCGTACTGAAGGGCAGAATGAAGCTTGGCAAGCCTACGCTGAAGGACGGGATATGGAAGTCACCGTGAAGCCGGCTGCTCATCCGGTAGGCAGTACTGTTGAAGTGTTAGATCTGTTTTATAACACACCCGCGCGGCGTAAATTTCTGCGAACAGAAAAAACGGAATTTGGTCATATTGATGAAGTTGTCAGACGTATTGCGCTGGCGCGTCTGGATGTATCAATCAATTTGCATCATAACGGCAAGTTGGTTCGCCAGTACCGGCCGGCAAAAGAGGAATCACAATCACAGTATGAACGACGTTTGGCTTCTATTTGTGGTACCGCTTTTATGCAGCAGGCGCTTGCTCTTTCCTGGCAGCATGGAGATTTATCCATCAAGGGATGGGTTGCGGATCCGATGAATGCGACAGTGAGTGGAGATATTCAATATTGCTATGTTAACGGACGTATGATGCGTGATCGTTTAATTAATCATGCTATCCGTCAGGCTTATCAAGATTTGATCAAGGGAGAACAGCAGCCGGCTTTTGTTTTGTATCTGGAAGTTGATCCGCATCAGGTGGATGTTAATGTACATCCGGCGAAGCATGAGGTTCGCTTCCATCAGGCCCGCTTGGTGCACGATTTTATCTATCAGGGGGTCACTGCTGTATTAAAACAGCGTGGAAGCGGCGTTGAGCTGGATATGGCATGTTGTGAACCTGCACCGGTCTGGGAGCCGGAAAACCGCCCATCAGCAGGAGAAAATCATTTTTCCCGGCAAAATAACACCGTATCTGCGGCGACTTCTTCACCAAAAGAGGTTTTGTCAGGCAAGAGTAGTACGGGTTTCTCCCACAGTGGTGAAAATCGTCAGTATCATGGAGACAATTATCAAAAACCTCAGGGTGAGCTGTATCAGAAGCTGATGCAATCTGTGCCGGAGGAGCCCGAAGAGAAAAGAGAGCTGTTCCCGGCAAAAATCGCTCCTGTTATGGCGGCAAAAGTGACGCCTGTTCCTATTCAGGTTAAAAATAACAGTCATAGTTTTGGTAAAGTGTTGAGCATATATCTGCCATGTTACGCTCTGATTGAATCTCCGTTAGGTATTGGGCTGTTATCTTTGCCGGTCGCTGAACGCTGGTTAAAACAAGTACAGTTGACACCAGCGGAGCAAGGGCTGAAACCACAACCGCTTTTGATCCCGCTGAAACTTGCTCTCAGTAAGGAAGAAGCTAGTGCTTTAAATCATTATAGTGACTTATTAGGCTCTTTTGGTATCGAAGCGTCTGTATCTCATGGAAAAGCAACACTATGTGCTGTATCGTTACCATTGCGCCAGCAAAATTTGCCCAAATTAATTCCTGAATTGTTAAACTATTTGGCGCAGCAGCCATCAGCATCGGCAGAACAGATTGTAACTTGGCTTGTTCGTCATATTGGCAGTGAGCATGAAATGTGGAATGTTGCTCAGGCAATACAGTTATTGGCTGATGTTGAGCGGCTTTGCCCACAACTGGTAAAATCTCCACCAGATGGGCTATTACAATTAATTGATTTACAAGCAGTGGTGGCATCCCTTACTCATGAGTGATCAGAAAACTCAACATCTGCCAGCGGCAATCTTTGTTATGGGGCCGACGGCCTCAGGCAAAACCGCCTTATCTATCGCTTTGCGCCAATATCTTCCTGTGGAACTGATAAGTGTTGATTCTGCGCTGATTTATCGTGGAATGAATATTGGTACAGCTAAACCCACAACAGAAGAGCAAGCATTGGCGCCTCATCGTTTGATCGATATTCTTGACCCTTCTCAGCCTTATTCTGCGGCTGATTTCCGTCAGGATGCGTTGAGGGAAATGGCGGAAATTACCGCTTCTGGGCGTATTCCTCTATTAGTTGGCGGAACTATGCTCTATTTCAAGGCATTACTTGAAGGTTTATCCCCTTTGCCTTCTGCTGATTCGGTTATTCGGGCGCAAATAGAGCAGCAGGCAGCAGAGCAAGGATGGAATGCATTGCATCAGCAGCTACAGAAGGTTGACCCTGTGGCAGCGTTAAGAATTCATCCCAATGATCCACAGAGGCTTTCCCGGGCACTGGAAGTTTTTCTGATTTCAGGTAAAACTCTCACTGAGCTGACGAGATTGTCAGGAGAAGCGCTTCCTTACCGTGTCCATCAATTTGCTATTGCGCCGGCAAAGCGTGAGATCCTTCATCAACGTATTGAAGCGCGTTTTCATCAAATGCTTGAATCAGGATTTGAAGAAGAAGTTAAAGCACTTTATGCTCGTAATGATTTGCATGTGGATTTACCTTCTATTCGTTGCGTTGGTTATCGCCAGATGTGGTCCTATCTTTCCGGCGAGATTAACTACGATGAAATGGTTTATCGCGGTATTTGTGCAACACGCCAATTGGCAAAGCGTCAAATAACTTGGCTCAGAAGTTGGGAGTCGGTTCATTGGTTGGAGAGTTCTCAACCTGAACAGGCTTTAAGCACAGTTATGCAGGTTGTTAGTGCATAGGTTTATTGATTGTGTACAATTGATGAGTACCAAAGCGCAATTTTTGAGTAGTTCATTTTTTCGAACCTCTAGGTTCTTAGTTAAAAACAACAAAATAAGGAAAATATAGAATGGCTAAGGGGCAATCTTTGCAAGATCCGTTCCTGAACGCGTTACGGCGTGAAAGGGTCCCGGTTTCTATTTATTTGGTCAACGGCATCAAATTGCAGGGTCAGATTGAATCTTTTGACCAGTTTGTCATTTTACTGAAAAATACAGTTAGCCAGATGGTTTATAAACACGCTATCTCGACTGTTGTACCTTCCCGCCCAGTTTCTCATCACAGTAGCAATACGGGTGTAGGGGCAAGTGTAGGTAATTACCACTCTGGTGGAGCTTCCGCTCCGGCAGCACAACAGGAAAGTGATGGCGCTGAATAAGCTTGAGAACGGTAACAAAATGAAGAAAAACATAGGTAGGGAGACTTTACCTATGTTTTTTCCTATAGTTTTTTACTCAGCCTGAGAGGTCTCTCCTTTGTTTGAGCGTTATGAAGGCGGTGAACGAGCCGTTGTGGTGCACATTTTCTTCTCGCAGGATAAAGACACAGACAATCTCAGTGAGTTTGAATCACTGGTAACTTCTGCTGGTGTGGTTCCTGTTCAAATTGTCACAGGAAGCAGAAAAGCGCCTCATCCGAAATATTTTGTCGGAGAAGGTAAGGCTGAGGAGATTGCTGAGGCTGTACAGGCTAGTGGCGCTGATGTTGTGCTGTTTAATCATACTCTTAGCCCTGCGCAAGAGCGTAACCTTGAACGGCTCTGCCAGTGTCGGGTTATCGATCGCACTGGTGTGATTCTGGATATTTTTGCTCAACGGGCACGGACTCACGAAGGGAAGTTGCAGGTGGAGCTGGCGCAGTTACGCCATTTTTCTACCCGTCTTGTCCGGGGATGGACTCACCTTGAACGTCAAAAAGGTGGGATTGGTCTAAGGGGGCCGGGGGAAACTCAGCTTGAGACAGACCGGCGTTTACTGCGGGATAGGATCCGTCAGATTCTGGGCCGCCTTAATCGGGTTGAGAAGCAGCGTGAACAGGGGCGTCAGGCGCGGAATAAGGCGGATATACCGACGATTTCTCTGGTGGGATATACCAACGCCGGGAAATCGAGCTTATTTAATCGTATGACTTCCGCTGAGGTTTACGCGGCTGATCAGCTGTTTGCAACACTGGATCCAACGTTGCGGCGGATTGGAGTTGATGATGTCGGCACGGCAGTGTTGGCTGATACTGTTGGTTTTATCCGTCATTTGCCTCATGATCTGGTTGCGGCATTTAAAGCGACATTGCAGGAAACCCGGCAGGCGACACTATTGCTGCATGTTGTTGATGCTGCGGATAGTCGCCTAGACGAAAATATTACCGCAGTTGACAGTGTACTGGAAGAAATTGAAGCTCATGAAATTCCGGTACTGCTGGTGATGAATAAGATTGATATGCTGGAAGACTTCACCCCACGTATTGATCGCAACGAAGATAACTTACCGGTCAGAGTTTGGTTGTCGGCGCAAACCGGTGAAGGTATCCCGTTGTTGTTACAAGCGTTAACGGAGCGCCTTTCGGGTGAAATCGCACACTACGAATTGCGTTTGCCGCCAGAAGCGGGTCGTTTACGTAGCCGCTTCTATCAACTTCAGGCAATAGAAAAAGAGTGGATAGAAGAGGACGGCAAAGTTGGTATTGAAGTGAGAATGCCGATTGTTGACTGGCGCCGTCTGTGCAAACAAGAACAGGATTTGTTTGATTATATCGTCTGATGTGCTTGTCAGATGAATATCTGAAAACTAGTGTGATTGAGAGCTGGTTTGTTTATAAGCAGCTCTTGGCCTGAAAAACCAATCATAAAAGAATGGAGCGAAAACATGGCGTGGAATCAGCCCGGAAACAACGGACAAGACCGCGACCCGTGGGGGAGCAGCAATAATAATAGCGGCAACTCCGGCGGGAACAAAGGTAGTCGAAACCGTGGGGCATCTGATCTCGACGATCTGTTCCGTAAGCTGAGCAGTAAACTCGGTGGTTTCGGTGGGAATAAGGGCGGTAATGGCTCTGATCAGGGGGCAAAATTTGGCGGGCGTATCGTTAGCCTTGTTGTTGTCGCGGTCGTCGTGATCTGGGCCGCCAGTGGTTTCTATACGATTAAAGAAACAGAACGTGGTGTTGTCACCCGTTTGGGTAAATTGAGCCATATCGTGCAGCCAGGTCTGAACTGGAAACCCACATTCATTGATGAAGTGGTTCCGGTCAACGTGGAATCTGTTCGTGAACTGGCGGCGTCCGGTGTGATGCTGACTTCTGATGAAAACGTTGTTCGCGTGGAAATGAACGTTCAGTACCGTGTGACGAATCCAGCCGCTTATCTCTATAGCGTAACAAGCCCTGATAACAGCCTGCGTCAGGCAACTGACAGCGCGGTTCGCGGTGTTATCGGCAAATACACTATGGATAAAATCTTGACTGAAGGCCGTACTATTGTACGTAGCGATACCCAGAAGGTACTGGAAGAAACGATTCGTCCATACAAAATGGGTATTACTTTGCTGGATGTTAACTTCCAGACTGCCCGTCCACCGGAAGAAGTAAAAGCGTCATTTGACGATGCGATTGCTGCTCGGGAAAATGAACAGCAGTACATTCGTGAAGCGGAAGCTTATGCTAATGAAGTTCAACCGCGTGCAAATGGTCAGGCTCAACGATTAATCGAAGATGCTAAGGCTTATAAAGCGCGTGTGGTATTGGAAGCGCAGGGTGAAGTGGCGAGTTTTGCCAAGATGCTGCCTGAATATAAAGCAGCACCGGAAATTACCCGTGAGCGCCTGTATATTGAAACTATGGAAAAAGTACTGAGTAATACCCGCAAAGTTATTGCTAATGAGAACAGTAATAACCTGATGGTCCTGCCATTGGAGCAAATGTTCCGTAGCGATGCAGCCAGTGGTAAAACAGCCGTGGAAAGTCAGCTTGGTAATACAACTGTTTCTAGCTCGCGCATTACTCGCCCGACAGCACCCTTAAGTTCAAACCGGACAGATAATCTGCGTAACGATACTGTCAGAGTAGGGAGACAATAATCATGCGTAAATCATTCATCGTTATTATTGTTGCTGTACTGGTGGCTTTGTATACTTCAGTGTTTGTTGTGCATGAAGGACAGCGCGGTATTGTTCTGCGTTTTAGTAAGGTTGCCCGTGACGCGGAAAATAAACCGATCGTTTATGCACCGGGTTTGCACTTTAAAGTGCCATTCATTGAAACAGTGAAAACACTTGATGCCCGTATCCAGACTATGGATATTCAGGCGGACCGTTTCCTGACCAGTGAAAACAAAGACCTGATTGTCGATTCTTACCTGAAATGGCGCATTATCGACTTTAGCCGTTACTATCTGGCTACCGGTAATGGTGATATTTCTCAGGCTGAAGTTCTGTTGAAACGTAAGTTCAGTGACCGTTTGCGTTCTGAGATTGGTCGTCTGGATGTTCGCGGCATTGTGACTGATTCCCGTGGTAAACTGACTACTGATGTTCGTGACGCCCTGAACAAAGGTACGACTGACGGTGAAACGGTGGCTACCAGTGAAGCCGATGATGCGATTGCCTCAGCGGCGGCTCTTGTAGAGAAAGAAACTGCGGGTAAACAACCGGCCATTAATCCGAACAGTATGGCTGCTCTGGGTATTGAGGTTGTTGATGTGCGTATCAAACAGATTAACCTGCCACTAGAAGTTTCAGAAGCTATCTTCCAGCGTATGCGTGCAGAGCGTGAAGCGGTAGCCCGTCGTCACCGTTCTCAGGGTCAGGAAGAGGCGGAAAAATTGCGGGCAACAGCAGATAAACAAGTGACTGAAACGTTGGCGAAAGCGGAGCGTGAAGCCCGTACTTTGCGCGGTTCCGGTGATGCAGAAGCCGCTAAGCTGTTTGCTGATGCATTCAGCAAAGATCCTGACTTCTATGCATTTATCCGTAGCTTACGTGCTTACGAGAAGAGCTTCAGTGAAGATGGGAAAGATGTTCTGGTGTTAAGCCCGGATACTGATTTCTTCCGTTATATGAAAGCACCTGAAAAACGTGCAGTTCAGCATTGATAGATGTTTGAATATCTAAGTAAGGCCCGCATCAGGCGGGCCTTGTCGTGTCAGGCGGTCAACAAAAATAACAGATATGATAAAAATTACTGAAAGGTGTGGAATGAGATGTTAGAATCCATTTTTAAGCAACCGAGTGAATTTTGAAATGGGTAAGAACGTTGTCGTATTGGGCACCCAATGGGGTGACGAGGGCAAGGGCAAGATCGTCGACTTGCTGACTGAACGAGCTAAGTATGTTGTTCGTTATCAAGGGGGCCATAATGCTGGTCATACACTGGTTATCAACGGTGAAAAAACCGTTCTCCACTTAATCCCATCGGGGATCCTGCGTGAAAATGTTATCAGCATCATCGCAAACGGAGTTGTATTAGCACCGGACGCGCTGATGAAAGAGATGAACGCGTTAGAATCCCGAGGTGTTCCTGTCCGCGAGCGTTTGCTCATTTCAGAAGCTTGCCCGCTTATTCTTCCGTACCATGTTGCGTTAGATAATGCCCGTGAAAAAGCACGTGGCGCAAAAGCAATTGGTACAACCGGCCGCGGTATCGGCCCTGCGTATGAAGACAAAGTTGCACGTCGTGGTCTGCGCGTTGGTGATTTGTTTGATAAAGAAGTACTTGCGGCCAAGCTGAAAGAAATTATCGAATATCATAACTTCCAACTGGTTAATTATTACCAGGAACCGGCGGTTGATTACCAGAAAACTCTGGACGAAATTATGGCTGTTGCCGATATTCTGACGGGTATGGTTGTTGACGTTTCTGACCTGTTGTATAAAGCAACTCAGAAAGGTGAGTTGGTTATGTTCGAAGGCGCACAAGGCACGTTATTGGATATCGACCACGGTACCTATCCATACGTGACCTCTTCCAACACCACGGCGGGTGGTGTTGCAACAGGTTCCGGTTTAGGTCCACGCTATGTTGATTATGTTTTGGGGATTATCAAGGCTTACTCCACTCGTGTTGGCGCTGGCCCATTCCCAACTGAGTTGTTTGATGAAACTGGCAATTACCTGCGTGAAAAAGGTCAGGAATTCGGTGCGACTACGGGGCGTAGCCGCCGTACTGGCTGGCTGGATATCATTGCTATCCGCCGTGCAGTACAAATCAACTCACTGTCTGGTTTCTGTATGACCAAACTGGACGTACTGGATGGTTTGAAAGAAGTCAAAATTTGTGTTGGTTACCGGATGCCTGATGGTCGCGTGGTTGAGACAACGCCTCTGGCTGCGGATGACTGGGAAGGTATTGAACCTGTTTATGAGACTATGCCTGGCTGGGACGAAAGTACTTTTGGTGTGAAAGAGCACAGTAAATTGCCTCAGGCGGCACTGAATTATATCAAACGTGTAGAAGAGCTGACCGGCGTTCCGGTTGATATTATTTCTACAGGCCCGGATCGTTCAGAAACGATGATTCTGCGTGATCCGTTTGATGCTTGATTGTGTCACATAATCAGGTAAAGCCGGGCTTTTCAGCCCGGTTTTTTGCTATCTATTATGGTCTTTTTTGCTAACTACCAGATGATTAACATGATTTCGGCCAATTCAAGGTATATAAATTGAACAAATACTTATTTTTTTAATTTGTTCTCGGATATATTAGCTTATATCTCATTATCCAGAGGTTGATGTGCAGTTAACGAGTTTTACAGATTATGGCTTGCGCGCGCTAATTTATATGGCTGCTTTACCGCAAAACCGGATGACCAGTATTTCTGAAGTCACTCGTGTTTATGGTGTTTCTCGTAACCACATGGTAAAAATTATTAACCAGTTGAGCCACTTAGGATTAGTGGATGCTGTTCGTGGTAAAAACGGCGGCATTCGCCTGGGTAAGCCAGCAAAGGATATTAGAATTGGTGATGTCGTTCGTGCTCTCGAACCATTATCATTGGTTAATTGTAGTCAGGAATTTTGCCATATTACCTCTGCATGTCGCCTGAAAGTGGTATTAAATCAGGCAATAGAAACATTTTTGAATGAACTGGATAAGCATACTTTAGCTGATATGGTTGAAGATAATATCCCCCTTTATAAGCTGCTTCTGACCGAATGAAGAAATGGCGCAAACAGCCTGCTGATGACAACGGAGGAACCGCCATGTCACAAGATCCTTTTTTGGAACGTGAAGCAGAAAAATACGAATCTCCTATTCCAAGCCGCGAATACATCTTAGACATTATTTCTAAACACACTGCACCGGTAAGTCGCCAGGAACTGGCACAAGAGCTGAATCTGACTAACGATGAAGAGCTTGAAGCGTTACGTCGTCGTTTACGGGCTATGGAACGTGATGGTCAACTGGTTTTCACGCGTCGTCAATGTTACGCCTTGCCGGAAAAACTGGATTTATTGAAAGGTACCGTCATCGGTCACAGGGATGGTTATGGTTTCCTGCGGGTAGAAGGCCGTAAAGACGATTTTTATCTCTCTGCCGAGCAGTTAAAAATGGCTATTCATGGTGATGTCGTACTGGCACAGCCACTACCTTCTGATCGCAAAGGGCGTAGTGAAGCGCGTATTGTCCGTGTGTTGGTACCTAAGACCAGCCAGATTGTTGGCCGTTATTTTATTGACTCCGGTATGGGTTTTGTGGTGCCGGATGATAGTCGTTTGAGCTTTGATATCCTGATCCCAAAAGATGAAAATAGTGGCGCCCGCATGGGGAACGTCGTTGTCGTTGAATTGACTACACGTCCAGCGCGCCGTACAAAAGCTGTTGGTAAAATAGTTGAAGTGCTGGGTGAAAAGATGGGAACGAACATGGCCGTGGAAATGGCCCTGCGTACTCATGAAATTCCGCACAGTTGGCCGCCACAGGTGGAAAACCAAGTGGCTTCCCTGAATGAGCAGGTACCGGAATCCGCGAAAGAAGGTCGCGTTGATCTGCGTGATTTACCATTGGTGACAATTGATGGTGAAGATGCTCGTGACTTTGATGATGCCGTTTATTGTGAAAGAAAGCGAAGCGGCGGCTGGCGTTTATGGGTTGCTATTGCTGATGTCAGTTACTATGTCCGCCCACAAACGGCATTGGATACAGAAGCCCGCAACCGGAGTAACTCAGTTTACTTTCCATCTCAGGTTGTTCCCATGTTACCTGAAGTGCTTTCCAATGGTCTCTGTTCTCTGAATCCGCAGGTTGATCGCCTTTGTATGGTGTGTGAGATGACGGTTTCAGAGCAGGGAAAATTGTCATCCTATAAATTTTACGAAGCAGTAATGAATTCTCATGCACGCCTGACATATACCAAAGTATGGCGTATGTTGCAGGGTGATCAAGAACTGCGTGAGCACTATAAACCGTTGGTTCAGCATATTGAACATTTACATGGGCTTTATCAGGCGTTGGAAAATGCCCGTGAACAGCGGGGTGCAATCTCCTTTGAATCAGAGGAGGCGAAGTTTATCTTTAACGCTGAACGCCGTATTGAACGAATTGAACCGGTTGCCCGCAATGATGCTCATAAGCTGATTGAAGAGTGCATGATTCTGGCGAATATTGCGGCTGCACGTTTCGTGGAGAAAAACAGCGAGCCGGTGCTTTATCGCATTCATGATCGGCCAAGAGAAGAGAGCATTGTTAATTTGCGCTCTGTTTTCGGTGAATTGGGGTTAACTCTGCCGGGTGGTATGCAACCAACACCAAAGGATTATGCGCAACTGATGCAGCAAGTGGCTGAACGGCCGGATCATGAGTTGCTGCAAACTATGTTGCTGCGTTCAATGAAACAGGCAATTTATGATCCGGAAAACCGTGGTCATTTCGGTCTGTCCTTGAATTCTTATGCGCATTTTACCTCACCTATCCGCCGTTATCCTGATTTGGTGCTGCATCGGGCGATTAAATATCTGCTGGCGAAACAACAAGGTGTTGTTGAACAATGTGGGACGTCGACTGGTGGATGGCACAGCGATATGGAGCATATGCTGCAACTGGGCCAACATTGTTCAATGGCAGAGCGCCGTGCCGATGAAGCAACAAGAGACGTTGCCGATTGGCTTAAGTGTGACTTTATGCAGGATCAGGTGGGTAATGCCTTTACCGGAATTATCACCAGTGTGACCGGTTTCGGTTTCTTTGTTCGTTTGAATGATCTGTTTATTGACGGCCTGGTACATGTTTCCACATTGAATAATGATTATTATCATTTCGATAATGTTGGTCAGCGTTTAATTGGTGAGTTTTCTGGTAAAACTTTCCGGTTGGGAGATGAAGTTGAAATCCGTGTGGAAGCTGTTCATATGGATGAGCGTAATATTGATTTTAAACTGCTCTCCGTTGGTCGGGAAGCCCGAAACGTCGGTAAGACAGCGCGTGATAGGGCGAAAAAAGCAGAACCTGGTCGTAAGAATAGTAAGAAAGGGCGTAGTCATAGCAAAGAGGCTAACTTTGAACCCGATGGCGCTTTCCGTAAAAAGAAATCTGTGGATAAGCCTAAAGGAGATAAGAAAAAGGGTAAGAACCTTTCAGCCAAAACACAGAAAATTGCTGCTAAATTCAAAGCTAAGCGGGCTAAGAAAAGCGCAGATAAATAATCAAAGGGCTATCCTGTTTTTTCAGGGTAGCCTGAATATTTTAGTCTCTTGAATACATTGAGCCTGATGGATGGGTCCATGGTATGTCAGTGAAAATAAGAAGATTATGAGTGAAATTATTTACGGTATTCATGCCGTTAAAGCTTTACTAGAGCGCAATCCTCAGCGTTTTATAGAAGTTTATGTACTGAAAGGGCGCGAAGACCGCCGTCTGACGCCACTGATTAATGAACTGGAAAATATCGGGATGACTATCCAACTGGCAAATCGTCAGTGGCTGGATAATCAGACGGAAGGTGCTGTGCATCAGGGGATTGTTGCTAAAGTAAAACCAGGTCGTCAGTATCAGGAAAACGACCTGCCGGATTTGCTGGCACAAATGGAAACTCCTTTCTTGTTGGTGCTTGATGGTGTGACAGATCCGCATAATCTGGGGGCTTGCCTGCGCAGTGCTGATGCAGCAGGCGTACATGCTGTTATTGTACCCCGTGACCGTTCCGCTCAGCTTAATGCCACTACGAAGAAAGTGGCATGTGGAGCCGCGGAGAGCGTACCGCTTGTTCGTGTTACCAACCTCGCCCGTACTTTGCGTTTGTTACAGGAACACAATATTTGGGTGGTGGGTACAGCAGGAGAAGCCGACCATACGCTACATCAGAGTAAACTAACCGGCCCTATGGCGTTGGTGATGGGGGCGGAAGGGGAAGGTATGCGTCGTCTGACCCGCGAACACTGTGATGAATTGATTAGTATTCCAATGGCGGGTTCGGTCTCATCCCTGAATGTGTCTGTTGCAACGGGTATTTGCCTGTTTGAAGCAGTGCGTCAGCGGAGTTCGCAGTAACCCATAACATAAAGCGTTACCCGCTCCTTGAGTTTTTTATATGAGGCGGGTATAGTTACGCGTCAATTTTTCAGCCGCACTTAAACAAGTTCCTTGCCTCCATGGGCCGCGGTTGACCCTGACAGGAGGCTGAATAATCCGTAAGGAGCAATTCTAATGCGTCATTACGAAATCGTTTTTATGGTCCATCCTGACCAAAGCGAACAGGTTCCGGGCATGATTGAGCGTTACAGTGCGACTATCGCTAACGCGCAAGGTCAGATTCACCGTCTGGAAGACTGGGGCCGCCGTCAACTGGCTTATCCAATCAACAAACTGCACAAAGCTCATTACGTTCTGATGAACGTTGAAGCGCCGCAGGAAGTGATTGATGAGCTGGAAACTAACTTCCGCTTCAACGATGCCGTTATCCGCAGCATGATTATGCGCGTTAAGCACGCGGTAACTGAAGCATCTCCAATGGTTAAAGCCAAAGATGAGCGTCGCAGCCGCGATTACTCTATGGAAGACGCCGGCGTTGATGCTGAAGAAGCTGGGGATTCTGAAGAGTAATAACCGTGACAACTAATCGTTTGGTGCTTTCTGGCACAGTGTGCAAAGCCCCCATTCGAAAAGTCAGTCCTGCCGGCATTCCTCATTGCCAGTTTGTGCTCGAGCATCGCTCACAGCAGCAGGAAGCCGGTCTGAGCAGGCAAGCATGGTGCAGAATGCCCGTTATTGCCAGCGGACAATTGTTACAAGTTTTAACTCACAGTATAACGGTCGGCAGTCGATTAACCGTTTCAGGATTCATTAGTTGCCATCAAGGTCGCAATGGTCTTAACAAACTGGTTCTTCATGCCGAGCAGATTGAATTGATAGATTCTGGAGACTAGCCAAATGGCACGTTATTTCCGTCGTCGCAAGTTCTGCCGTTTCACCGCGGAAGGCGTTCAAGAGATTGATTATAAAGACATCGCTACGCTGAAAAACTACATCACCGAGAGCGGTAAAATTGTACCAAGCCGTATTACTGGCACCCGTGCAAAATACCAGCGTCAGCTCGCTCGTGCTATCAAGCGCGCGCGCTACCTGTCTTTGTTGCCTTACACTGATCGTCATCAGTAATCGGCGCAGTCCATTAACGACTCTGAGAGGATAAGGTAATGCAAATTATTCTGCTTGATAAAGTAGCAAACCTGGGTAGTCTGGGTGATCAAGTTAACGTTAAACCGGGTTATGCCCGTAACTACTTAGTTCCACAGGGCAAAGCTGTTCCTGCAACTAAGAAAAACATCGAATTCTTCGAAGCTCGTCGCGCTGAATTGGAAGCTAAACTGGCTGACGTTCTGGCAGCGGCGCAAGCTCGTGCTGAGAAAATCAGCGCACTGGGTTCCGTCACTATCGCTTCTAAAGCGGGTGACGAAGGTAAACTGTTCGGTTCTATCGGTACCCGCGATATTGCTGATGCAGTGACTGCCGCAGGTGTTGAAGTATCTAAAAGTGAAGTTCGTCTGCCTAATGGCGTTCTGCGTACTACTGGTGAACATGAAGTTAACTTCCAGGTACACAGCGACGTATTCGCGAAATTGAACGTTAACATTGTTGCTGAAGCTTAATCTCTGATTAACTGATGCTAACAAGTAAAAAACGCCGGCAATGCCGGCGTTTTTTATTGTTTCAACTTACTATTATCTCGTTAGTTTATAAAATTTCCGTGGGTAACTTATATTGGATTGAATATTAATCCAATTTATTTTCTATTTGTTATCTTTATTTTTAACTTATCAAAGCAGAGGTTTTATTACGTATTTCTCTGTAATTTTTACTTTTAGTTTGTTTTTATTATCATTGATTTTTGGTTTTTTATGGTATAAATGTCACCAATTATCATATTATTATCTATAAATAATTGTTTTCGTATTTTTTATTATCTAATAATATGGTATTGCTAATCCCGTTGCGATGGGTGATTTTTTATCAGATATTCTTATCTATTCTTATCTATTCTTTCATAAATCTGGTTAATTACAGATATTATTATTTCATAATAATTTAAAAATATATTTTTATATAATTACAAATATTATATTTATAATAGTGGTTTATCTGATGTTATATAAGAATATGGGAAATTAACGATATATATTCTTATTATTAAATAATAATATTAAAAATTTATATGGAGTTTTCTTTATATAACTGTCAGAGTTGACAGTAGACTTTTAGGTGTAAATTTATAATTATCAGTTGTGTTGATTGCTCATTGTGTGAGAACACAAGTAAATGGGCTTATTTTTAATGGGAATTAGATTCTTTCTAAGAATTATTCATAAAATAGATAATTTCATCAATAGATTAATAGATATATTATATATAAAAATACCTCGTTATCACTGTATGTTCTTCACATTGACCAAAAAATGAGAGATAAAACGGATATGAAGCTAGGTAAAAATATATTACAAACTATAGGTAATACTCCTGTGGTTATGTTGGATGGAAAATATACTAAAGGTGTTAATGTTTTTCTTAAAATGGAGAATATTAACCCCGGTGGAAGTATTAAAGACCGTATTGCAGTCGCTATGCTGGAAAGGGCGGAAGCCCAGGGAGAATTGAGGCCAGGAATGGTGGTTATTGAACCATCATCGGGTAATACTGCGATCGGTTTGGCAATGGCATGTGCTGTTAAGGGTTACCGATTTATTGCTGTTTTAGACCGCATGGTGCCGATAGCGAAACGCGATAAAATCAGAGCATTTGGTGCTGAAATTATTTTCCTGCCAGAATTTGAAGCCGGAGTGGATACTGTCAAATATCGTATTGATTTAACCAAAGAGATCATAAAAGCCTATCCGAATGCGTTCAGTCCCATGCAATTTGAAAACCAGGTTAATCCTGATGAACATTATCATTCCACAGGACGTGAGTTGTATGAAACCTTTGGCGATAATTTGACGGCTTGTTTTTCTACGGCAGGAAGTTGTGGAACCCTCACAGGGATTTCTCGTTATTTGAAAGAAAAAAATCCACAAGTACGAATTTATGGTGTTGAACCTGTTGGATCAATTATTTTCGGTGGAGAGCCAGGAAAATATCTGGTGCAGGGAGCTGGGTTGGCATTTATACCAACTATTCTCGATTGCAGCAATATCGATTTTACTTTGAAAGTGGCAGATATTGACGCATTCCGTATGGCAAGAAAATTAGCCAGAAATGAAGGTATTCTGATTGGTGGGACGGGAGCCTGTGCGGTTAGTGCGGCACTGGATCGCCTGGATGATTTTAAACCTGGAGATAATATCGTTGTCATTATTCCTGATAGTGGAGAGCGTTATATAGACACGATTTATAACAATACCTGGCTACTTGAAAATAATTTCTCAGAACTCATTGAAGAAAGTACGACAGAATCTGGGTTAGAAGAAATTATTATAAGCATGGGGTGTACGCTAAATGAATTCTGATAGTGTTTTGGTGATTTACTATAATCGCCGTTATAATCCTCTTATAATAAGAAGTCTTAAATCTGAGTTTAAAGAGGTTATTGCTCTTTATATTGATGAGGGGCAAGTAAGAGATATTGAAGATATTGAATTGGAATGCATGGTTGCGGGTGCCGATAAATTTATTTATAAAGATTATCGAATGCAGTTTGCTGAAAATTTTCTTTCAAAAGCAATAAAAGCCAACGCTATTTATCAAAATGGTTATTATCTCAGTGCTGCACTTTCCCGGCCTGCAATTGCTGAAGCCGCCGTTGAAGTAGCCAATGAGCTCAATATTAATTATATTGCACATCAATTCAGAGGTAATGATCAAGTCAGAATGGATATGAATATAGAAATTCTGAACAAAATTCCTATTTCTTCGTTGAGAGATTTTAAATACGATGAAAATATCGTAAATAATTATGCTGCACAATATGGTATTCCTCAAGAATTTGGTTGTAATAATCCCTATTCTACTAGTGAAAATATATGGGGATTGAGTATCGAATGCGGCCCATTGGAAGAACCAGAAACATTGGTTCCTGAGGATGTCAAAGAGAGGTTATTTGAGCGCGCACTATTGGCCACTGAGCCAATATCTTTGTCATTAGGTTTTGAAAATGGTATACCTCTATTGCTTGACGGCGAAAAGAAATCATTAACTGAAATCATTGAAATATTAAATGAAATTGGTAAAAATCTATCAATTGGTATTTTTGATATTGTTGAAGATGGCATTGTAGGTTTGAAAACGCGAGCAATTTATCAATCACCTGCTGCACATATCTTAATTACCGCTCATCGTGACTTGGAACTCTACTGTAGTAATCGTAATGAAAACTGGTTTAAAGAAATAATTGATAAAAAATGGGCTGAACTGGTTTATTCTGGACTTTGGTATGATCCCTTATTTACTCATTTGAACCAATTTATTGATAGTATGAATCAGCATGTCAATGGTGAGGTCAAACTTGAATTAGGTTATAAATATATTAATGTTTGCTCCCGTTCTTCAAAGAGCAGCATTTATGATCATAATTTGGCTATATATAACTGCGGACATTTATATAGTCAAAGTGATGCGGAGGGATTCGCAAAAATATTTAATATTCATACTAATCAAAGTGTTAAATCCAGAATGAGGAAAATATTATGATTAAAGAATTATTAATGTGTAAACCTAATTTTTACGATATTGAATACGTTATTAATGACTGGATGGATCCTAATAACAAAGTGAATAAGAGATTAGCACAACAACAGTGGGATTTTCTTTATGAGCGACTGACTGAAAGAGGTATTAATATTCGCATTATCGATCCTGTTAATGGTTTGCCTGATATGACGTTTTCAGGTGATTGTGGCATGGTACATAATAATAAGTTTCTTGCCAGTAATTTCCGGTACGCTGAACGCCAGGGAGAAAGTCAGTATTATATAGATTATCTGGAAGATCTGGGTTATGAGATACATCGTGTTGATGAAGATATCTATTTTGAAGGGCTTGGAGATGTTATCTATTGGGATAATGACATCATATTTGGTTATGGTCCTCGCTCAGATAAAGAAGCAATAAAGACAATTCAGAAAGTATATCCAGAACTTAAAGTTAAAGGTGAACTGCATATTCAGGATAACACTTTTTTCCACGTGGCTTTGGCATTTTCATTTATTGACAAAGATACTGTTATTTATTATCCGGAAGCATTTACTAAAGAAAGTCAGGATTATATTTCTAAAACCTTTGAACGAAGGATCCCAATATCAGAACATGATGCCAAAGAGTTATTTGTTTGTAATAATATCCCAATAGGAAAAGATATTTTAATGCATGATTGTTCTATTGAGGTTGAGCAACAATTAAATAATTATGGTTATCATGTTGTTAAATGTAATATGGGTGAATTCTTAAAGAGTGGTGGTAGCTTGCGTTGCCTAGTATTAAAAATAAACTAACTATAATGAGGGGATAATAAATCATGTATATTTTAGGTATAAATTCTATTTATCATGAATCAGCAGTTTGTTTATTAAAGGATGGAGAAACTATTTTTTCCATTGAAGAAGAGCGGTTAAATAGAAGGAAACACGGAAAGCCGGCAAATGTTGATAATCCTGATGAACTGCCACTGGCTTCAATTGAAATCGCATTAGATTTTGCTGGTATTAAATTGGAAGACGTGAGTCATATAGGGTTTTCTATCGATCCAATAGAACGAAGGAAGTCAGTTTTTATTGATGAAATTAAGAATGAAGGCAGTTGGGGAAGTATTTCGGGTGAGTCAATTTTCTATCGTAAAACGACTTCAGTGCCTGAAATTTTGCAATCGATGGGATTTCGTGGTCAATTTCATTGGGTGCCTCATCATACAGCTCATGCGGCATCGGCTTATTTTGTCTCGTCATTTGATAAAGCATTAACGTTATCACTTGATGGTGTAGGAGAGGATAATACCGCTGGAATATATTTGGGCGATGGTAATAGCCTGAAAAAAATTAAAACTATTGAATACCCTAATTCAATCGGTTTTATGTGGGAAAAATTGGCAGAGTTCTTGGGTTTCTCTGTATACGATGCTTGCAAAGTCATGGGAATGTCTGCTTATGGTACGCATGAAGGTTTTATGCCGGCATTCAAACAATTAGTCAAAATTTATGATAAAGGCGAGTTTACTATCGATAATACTATTCTCAATTTTCGCAGTGAAGATTTTTCTAAATTGGAATCTTTGTTTGGCATTGAGAAAAGAGTTCCTGGTGGAGAAGTTGCACAGGAGTATTATGATATTGCTGCCTCTCTTCAGGAAATAACTGATGAGATAGTTTTAAATATGGCTCGTTATTATTTACAGGAAACTGCAACGAATAAGCTTTGCCTTGCCGGTGGTGTGGCATTAAATTGCATAACGAATAAGCGGTTGTATGAAGAGTTGGATATTGAAGATATCTTTGTACAACCTGCCGCACATGATGCGGGTACTGCTACTGGCGCTGCATTATTTATTTGGCATCAGATTCTTGGAAATGAGCAACGCTATCCTCTGCCTCACACTTATTGGGGGGTTGAATATAGTGATGATGATTACCAGCGTAGTTTGAGTGAGTATGGCTTGGATTGGACATATGAAGAAAATATTCATGAGGTCGTCGCAGGCTTACTGGCTGAAAATAATGTGATTGGTTGGTTCCAGGGGCGGATGGAATTTGGGCCGCGGGCACTGGGTAATCGTAGTTTGCTGGCAGACCCGAGAAATAAAGATATTCGGGATTTAATGAATCGTAAAATTAAGCATCGTGAAATGTTTAGGCCATTTGCGCCGAGTGTATTGCGCCAGCATGTCGCTGATTGGTTCCATGTTCGGAAAGAATTGCCTGAAGCTGCAAAATATATGTTGTTGGCGATGGATGCTAAAGTCGATAAAGCATCGCAAATTCCAGCCGTCGTTCACGCAGATGGCACTGCCAGAGTCCAGGTTGTAGATAGTGAAGCAAATTCAGGTTATGCTCGGTTGATTGAGGAATTTTATCTGAAAACAGGTGTTCCTTTGTTGCTGAATACCTCTTATAACGATAGTGAACCGATTGTTTGTTCTCCTGAGGATGCTATTAAAACTTTCATGAAAACAAATATTGATTATTTAGTTTTGGGGAATTATTTGATTAAATCGATTCATTAAAATTTGCGTAGTAAAAGTCTATCCCAGTAGGCGTAATTGATAAAATCAGTTTGAGTATTGTCCAGACTCAATTATGATAAATAAAATAGCTTATTGGGATAGACAATAAGGTTGAGGTAATACTAATGATACACAGGATCATATTGGCTCGCTTTTTTTCTGTTTTTTCAGAGGCATTTGTTATGTTTGCTGTGCCTGTATTAGTGTATACCTCAACTCATAGCGCTTCACTTGCATCTTTTGCTTTTGGGCTTGAACGGTTATTCAGAGTCATTTCACTCCCTATTTCTGGTTGGATGGGTGATAGGATGCATACATTGGTTATGTTATTCTTGAGTGATATTCTACGTTCATTGGTTTGTTTATTCCTTTTTATTCTTTCATTTATATATTCAGATAATAATATTGTATATATCATTATTCCTCTCTCATGTGTTTTGTCTTTTTTTAGTGGCGCGGGATATGTCAACCTCGAAGGTTTCGTCTCTAAAAACATTAATGCAATAGAGTTGCCTTCTGTTAACTCTCGTTTACAATTTGTTGAACAGTTTACCTATATCGCAGCCCCGGCGGTTGTTGGTGTGCTGGTTTATAAATTCAGTCTTTATGCCGTATTTGCATTTGCTTTTTTTCCTTTCCTAATTAGCAGCTTCATATGGTTTCAGCTACAAAGGAAAAATCAGATTGCAGAACATGCGAATAGAGAAGGTTATAATCTGCCTGCGATTTTTAAATTCCTGATGGGAAACCCGTCGCTGCTACGGGTTATTAGTCTGACATTTCTGATGAATGTGATGCAAGGGGCTATCTTATCAACGGCTGTTTATGTTATTACCAGTATTTTTTCACAACCGGAGGAGAGTTATGCCCGGCTTTTGGCCTATGCAGGGGGGGTGAATTGTTGTGTCTTCTTTGTTGCTCCGAAATTATGCCGTATTTTTGATGTGCGTATCGTTGGTGTGACGGCTTTTCTTATTGCGTTATGTGGTCTGACATTATTCGCTACTGGTCCGTTATTCGTTATTTATACATTGGGTTTCTTGTTGGTTATTGGTTCGGAAGGTTGTTTTAATCTTTTTTCCCGCTCTTACCGGGCAAGCCTTATTCCAAAGAAGAATTTTTCTCAGTATCTCGGCGTTGTGCTTGTTTTGAATCAGATAGCGATACCTTTAACCAGTTTCATTTGTGCTAATTTACTGAACTATTTTTCCTACAATAGTATTTATTTGATATTCTCTGTATTTGTTTTATTGATGTTCGTCATTATTAATCCTTATCGTTCGCTTAAATTCAATTTGCATAATAGTTAATAATGGAGGAAATATGAGTTCAAAAAAATACTTGTTAGTCCTTGATTATCTTCCGGCAAGACTGAATGAAATTGTTAATATCCGTGACTATATTCAGTATAATTATTCCCTTGAATTAGTGATTATTAGTGATATGTTGTCCGGTGAAGAGAAAAATATCACCCCATTTGTCTATCATGTACCTGTACGGACAGAAAATTATGTTGATAAAGTAATAGGTGTTCTTTCTGAACTTGATATGACATGTGCCGCTATTCTTCCCTTTATGGATGCGGTGTCTGGATATGCTGCTGTTATAGCGAAGAAACTAAATGTTTATGGTGATGATCCTGAATTAAGTTTCGCGGGTATTGAGAAATCTCAGTTCCGTCAACAAGAAACCCGTATATCGCCACTGCTTGCGGCCCAGCATATTAAAACCCCTCGATACAGTTTCATTAATGATATTAATGAACTGGAGGAGTTTTATGATTCTGTTCCGTATGGTGCGGTTATTAAACCTAATTGTGGTCGGGCAAATTTCGGTGTGGTGGCGATTAAAGATAGGAATAAAATTCCAACTGCTTTTGCTCAATCTGTTGCGCAGTCTGGTGGCAACCCAATTCTTGCAGAAGAACTTATTACTTTCGATACAGAATATTCGTACGATGGTATTGGTTGTATGGCTTTTTTAACGCAAAAAGTCTCTCAGAAAGGCGAATATCCTGTTGAAATAGGGCAAATAGTTCCCGCGCAATGCGATGGAAGAAATGCTGTTGCATTACATAAAGCAGGGCAAGCAATTAACCTAATTTCAGGCCAGACTCTCGGCGCATTCCATAATGAGATTAAGCAAGATAGTAAAACGGGAGAAACTTTCTTGGTTGAAACTAACCGTAGACCAGCAGGTATGCGTATTTGGGATATGGCGAATCGGGTATATGGTATAAGCTTGCAGGAAGTTTGGGTTGATCACTTAGTTAAAGGGTTTAGTGATCGAATGATATTACCCGAAGCGAAGGGGAGAGCATTCTTGATTAATTTGCTGGCGGGTAAAAATGGGAAAATTAATGATAAATTTAGTAAAACAGCAGTAAATAAATTATTATTACTATCTATTGATAATATTTTTAGAAAATTACATTATGATATTATTTCAATAAGTATTAATTTAGACAAAAATTCGCTGGTTTATGAAACACCAAAGAGCAATAATGATTTCTGTGGTTATGTTTGTGTGCATATTCATGACGAGCATATCAAATGTGAATCCCTGATGAATGAAGTTAATGATGCCTGGAGAGATATTTTGAAAAATTATATTTTATAATTTTATATGATTAGGGCCTCGTTTTGGCTCTAATTGTTATATGATCAGGTTATATGCTATTGCTTTAGCAACCGCTGCGACTTTATTGGGAACAACTAATTTCTCCATAATATTATTAATATGGAAATTAACTGTTCTTGTTGAAATTTCCAGTATATTGGCTATTTCAGCAGAGGTTTTTCCTTCACAAGTCCATCTTATTACTTCGACTTCTCTTGTGGACAGTGTTGGGACGATTATTTTATCCTCTTTATTCTTTAGGTTATTGAACGTTTCCACACATTCATTTGCTAATATGCCTAGCATGCCTGCTTTATTGAGTATCTCATTGTGAGAAATAGCGCCTTCTTTTCTGGCAACTGAAAAAATTGATCTTTCTCCATGGGAACCTTTTATTTTAATTGAGAGACTATTTTTAACTTCATTTATCTTTGATTTTTCAATCATAAAATCAGTGTTTTTTGATATTTTTTCATTGCAAATTGAAGGTATGGAGAAAGTATAATCACCGTTCATTAATTGGTCGCTGTCGTGATTATTATTTTGATTATAATTATTTGCGGTTTCTATATTCAAATTGGTTATTAAAACATATTTTTTTGTCGTGAATGGGTATTTTTCTTCCTGATAAATTGAGTAAAATTCAAAATCCAGATAATTTATCGCGTTTAACAATTTTTTTTCTAATTCCGGCATAGTCTTGGATTTCTGAATTTCTGATAAAATCTCATTAAATGACGTATTCATAAGATTTTCCTCATTGTATAATATTAGCAGTAGAATTAATTCTATATCAACAATATTTTATTTATATAATCAATTGGAAGTAAAAATATTTTGAAAGAATTTATTTGTATTGTAACCTTTAAGAAATGAATATGCCACTTAGAGTTATACCGATTATTGAGTTTTATATATTGCGGTGAGACGTATCCTCCAGTGATATCTTCGGTTTACCCTGTTACATAGCACTGTTATGCTTGCAGGCCTAATTTAATTTGATCACAGGTATTTTCATGACAAAACTTTCTTTTGACTCTATCGAAGCACAAGCAAGTTATGGGGTTGGCTTACAAGTCGGTCAGCAATTACTGGAATCTGGTCTGCAAGGTCTGGAGCCTGAAGCATTGCTGACAGGATTATGTGATGCGCTGGAAAGTCGTTCTCCAGCGGTGCCGGTTGATATACTGCATCGTGCTTTACGTGAGATGCATGAGCGTGCAGACGGTGTGCGCCGTGAACGCCAGCAGGCTATGGCAGAAGAGGGTCAGAAGTTTCTGGCAGAAAATGCCCAGCGTGATGGTATCAGTACGACAGAATCTGGTTTACAGTTCTCTGTACTAAAACAGGGTGATGGCGCAATTCCGGCCCGTACTGACCGGGTTCGTGTTCACTATACTGGCCGCCTGATTGATGGCACTGTGTTTGACAGTTCAGTACAGCGTGGTGAACCTACCGAATTCCCAGTGAATGGTGTGATTGCCGGATGGATCGAAGCATTGACCCTGATGCCTGTCGGTTCTAAATGGGAACTTTATATCCCATATGATTTGGCTTATGGTGAGCGGGGCGCCGGCGCATCGATTCCCCCATATAGCGCACTGATTTTTGAAGTGGAATTACTGGATATTCTGTAATTTTATCCAGAAATATGATTAAAAATAGCCGGTATATCCGGCTGTTTTTGCTTTGGTGATGGTAATAAAATTCTTACAATTTCAGCAGAAGATCGATTGATAATTTAGTCTAAAATGATAACAGATAACTAACCGTAGAGGTGTATGATGCTAGAACAAGTCTGCCAACTGGCCCAGGAAGCTGGCGCGGTTATTATGACAATTTATCAGGATGAACATCCCCTGAAAGTTGATCATAAACAGGATGATTCACCGATTACTATTGCTGATATTGCGGCTCATAAAATAATTAAAGCCGGATTATCCCGTATCGCACCGGAAATTCCATTGTTGTCGGAAGAAGAGCCGCCAGCCTGGGAAGAGAGACGTAATTGGAAGCGCTACTGGTTAGTTGATCCTTTGGATGGAACCAAGGAGTTTATTAATCGTAACGGTGAATTTACGGTTAATATCGCTCTGATTGATGGTGGAATTCCTGTGATGGGGGTGGTGTATGCTCCTGTGCAGGGGACGCTTTATTTTGGGCAAGGACGGCAAGCATGGAAAAAAACCTGTGGTGGTCAATGTTTGCCGATTAAAATTCGTGATGCTAATCCCCCAATGGTGGTCGTCAGTCGCTCTCATATGGATACAGAATTGGAGGATTATCTCAATCAGTTAGGTGAACATCAGACGGTTTCTGTAGGTTCTTCATTGAAGTTCTGCCTGGTGGCTGAAGGAAAGGCGCAACTTTATCCCCGTTTCGGACCAACTAATATCTGGGATACCGCAGCAGGTCATGCTATAGCAATTGCTGCCGGCGCTCATGTGACAAACTGGAAAGGCCAGACTCTGGATTATACGCCTCGTGAATCATTCCTGAATCCAGGATTTAGAGTAACAATTTTTTAGGCGGCGTATTGATGAATTTATCCAGCGTGGGAGTGCTGCTGATTTTGTAACCATTCCACAATAAAATCAGCCACCTGTTCAGGCTGATTGAGATTTAGTTGTGGTAAAGCGGTCTCCAATTTTTCATCACTGGCAACAGCAATCACATATTGATCAAGAAGATCGCTTAATGGGCGGTTAAGAATACGACGGTATAGAGCAATCTTAGTGATTGGCTCATTCTTAAAGCCCTCCACCAGAATCAGATCCAGTGAATCTGGATCAAAGCGACTGGCAAGATAGCTCAAATCTAATTCCTGTGAATCTGGCGTTTCTGTCATTAATGCCCAGCGTTGTTGGCTGGCGACTAGCGTTTGCTCTGCGCCAGCTTTGCGTAGTACATAACTGTCTTTGCCTGGTTTATCTACATCTATATCGTGATGAGTGTGTTTTATCAGACCAACCCGGATTTGCCGTTGGCGTAATAATGGGATCACTTTTTTGAGAAGCGTGGTTTTTCCTGTACTGCTGTATGCCGTGATGCCAAGTAGTGGAAGGGGTCTTGTACTCATTTTCTGGTCTCCCGCATATATTCCCAATTCCGGCAATCCTCTGGTGTGTTCAGATTGGTAAAAGCAACTGGATTATCGTCAAACTGAACAGCTATTGCGCCAATCTTATGCATAAACAGCATCAGTTTGCGATCACCAGCAGCCAGATAATTTTCCAATTGATGGAACAGACTACAGTGCAGTAAAGCGAGAGTAGGATGAGCGAGATTGCCATCATTTACATAGGCGGCTAATGCCTGCTGCTTGCCCTGCCATAAACGAGTGACTAAATCAGGGGGCAAGCCCGGTACATCACAAGGAACAAACACAACCCAATCGTGGCGGGCTGATTTTAGGGTTGCCAGCATTCCAGACAGTGGTCCAGAGAAGTCTGGTGTTAAATCAGGAACAACTTGATCACAACTTTGTCGGTAAATATCCAGATTACGGTTGGCATTGATGATTAATTCATCTACCTGTGGTAACAGCTTATTCACAATATGCTGGTACAGCGGTATCTTATTTAAGAGAATTAGCCCTTTATCATGGCCGTCCATGCGGGTAGCTCGGCCTCCTGCGAGGATCGCACCGCTTATTTTTGGTTGCATAATGTTCAATCTATCAGCTAAGACGGTTATTGTCCGCTAATATAACCTTTTTTTGCTTGGTTATTTGGGCTTCATAAAACGTTTTTCAGATAAGATTACCGGATAACTCGCTGATAAAATAATAATCTTTACGCTTATTGACAGAGCAATTCTTTCTCTGAATAGCTATCCCTGTTAATTTGTATAGGTTTCTGTCTATTAAGGAATTTGGTGTGAAATATCACGGGCTGAATTTTTGCGGAAGTTGGCGCGTTATTGTGCGCCCGTGGCGTTATTACAAATTAATCAAGAGAATAGAATGTGCTAACAAACCAGTCTGCTTTTAATTTCCGGGAATTAACACCGGATTTGATTATGGATGCATTGGTGCAGACCGGACTGTACATAGATTCCGGGCTGACCGAGTTAAACAGTTATGAGAACCGTGTTTATCAGTTTACAGATGAAGATCGCAAACGTTATGTCGTGAAGTTTTATCGTCCGCAGCGCTGGGATCGGCAACAGATTCAGGAAGAGCATGATTTTTCCCTGGCGCTGCAACAGGCTGATTTGTCGGTAGCTGCGCCTCTGGTGTTTAATCAGCAAACTTTACTGACTTTTAAGGATTTCTTTTTTGCTGTTTTCCCAAGTATCGGGGGCCGCCAATATGAATCCGATGATCTCTTTCAGTTAGAAGATGTAGGGCGCTTGTTAGGTAGAATGCATCAGATTGGTCGTCGGCAAAAATTCACCTCTCGTCCAACTATCGGGTTAAATGAGTATTTGCATCAGCCGCGACAGTTTTTGGCTGCATGTGAGTTAATTCCTTCAGTACAGAAAGTGCAATTTTTGACTATATTGGATGATCTGATAAATGCCGTAGAATCAAATTGGCGCGATGATTGGCAAATATTGAGGCTTCATGGTGACTGTCACCCAGGTAATATCCTGTGGCGTGATGGAGCCTGGTTTGTTGATCTTGATGATGCGCGTAATGGCCCGGCAGTTCAGGACTTATGGATGTTGCTTCATGGCTCCCGCCAAGAACAGTTATTACAGTTGGATACTCTGTTGGAAGCCTATGGCGAGTTTACGGATTTTGACCCTAGAGAGTTGTCATTAATAGAACCATTGCGTGCTATGCGGATGGTCTATTATTTGACATGGGTTGCCCAACGTTGGCAGGATCCCGCTTTTCCCAGAGCATTTCCTTGGATGACAGATGCCGATTTTTGGTTAAAACAGACGTCACTTTTTGCTGGGCAGATTAAGCTGTTACAAGAACCACCTTTGCAGCTTAACCCAATGTATTAATGTTTATCATGGAGATATTTATGAAAAAGTTTTGGTTAGCTTTAGTTGGAATGGTGATGGTATTTGGTGCCTCTGCTGCCAGTTTTACCGAAGGAACACAGTATGTTGAACTGAAATCACCCGTGGCAAATCAACCTCAGGTGCTAGAGTTCTTCTCATTCTATTGCCCTCATTGCTATCAGTTTGAAGAGAGTTTTAAAGTTCCCCAGACTGTGAAACAAAATTTACCGGAGGGAACGAATTTTGTTCGTTATCATGTGGAGTTCTTGGGGCCGCTGGGTGAAGATTTGACTGTGGCTTGGGCGGTGGCAATGGCGATGGGTGTTGAAGATAAAGTGACTCCACTACTGTTTGAGGGCCTTCAGAAAACACAGACTATTAATACCCCGGCCGATATTCGTAATACCTTTATCAAAGCAGGAGTAACCGGTGAAGATTATGATGCTGCAATGAACAGTTTTGTTGTGAAATCTTTAGTTGTTAAGCAGCAAAAAGCCGCTCAGGACTTGCAATTGCGTGGTGTACCAGCAATGTTTGTTAACGGCAAATATATGGTGAGAAATAATGGTATTGATGAAACTTCTGCTGATACCTATGCGAAATCATATTCGGACGTTGTTAACTTCCTGTTAAAGCAGAAGTAAGGTTGGTTACTGAAATAGAATAACATGAGCATGTGCCGGAGTGAGAAGCTTTGGCACAATGCGTGCCAGAAAGAATTTTTTGTAAGGCAAACTCCGGTTATATCCACAACTCTGTGATCTATAAGGTAATATGACAGTTTAATGACTAGGATTATAAGTCATTGATTTTTACCCACCGTTGATAAATTTTTTTTATCAACGGTCTATGCTTGAATGAAATCCGTAATATCTATACACAAAGTTATCCACAGAATTTATAGCAGAGTGTGAATATTTGGATCTGGCTTCAGCAAAGAAAATTCACACAAAATTCGTTTCCTGCTTCTTGCTGTGGCATCCTATTCCTATTACACCCGTAACAGATAATGAAGAAGACTTATGGCTCAGATAGCAGACAATCCCCTGATTTTGGTTGATGGTTCCTCATACCTTTATCGTGCTTATCATGCTTTTCCTCCGCTGACCAACAGCGCTGGAGAACCGACCGGAGCCATGTATGGCGTATTGAATATGCTGCGCAGTTTGGTGATGCAGTATAAACCGAGCCATGTGGCGGTAGTATTTGATGCTAAAGGTAAAACTTTCCGTGATGAATTGTTTGCTGAGTATAAGTCTCATCGTCCCCCTATGCCGGATGATCTGCGTGCGCAGGTAGAGCCGTTACATCAGATGGTAGAAGCTATGGGGTTGCCGTTGCTGGTGGTTTCGGGGGTGGAAGCCGATGATGTTATCGGGACTCTGGCGTTACAGGCGGAAAAAGAGGGGCGTGCGGTCCTTATCAGCACGGGTGATAAAGATATGGCGCAACTGGTAACGCCAAATATCACACTTATCAATACAATGAATAATACCATTCTGGGGCCAGAAGAAGTGGTTGAGAAGTATGGCGTGTCGCCAAATCTGATCATCGATTTTCTGGCACTGATGGGCGACTCTTCAGATAATATTCCTGGCGTGCCTGGAGTAGGGGAGAAAACGGCTCTGGGATTGCTGCAAGGAATTGGCGGCATGGACGATATCTTTGCCAATCTGGATAAAATTGCGGGGTTGAGCTTCCGTGGCGCAAAAACGCTGGCGGATAAAATGGAGCAACATAAAGATGTAGCTTATCTCTCCTATAAATTGGCAACGATTAAAACAGATGTTGAGTTGGATAAAACCTGTGTTGCTTTGTCAGTCAAAGAGCCTGATACAGAGAAACTGCATGAATTGTTCTCGCGTTATGAATTTAAACGTTGGTTGAGTGACTTGGCAAATGGTGATTGGTTGGTTGCTAAGGGCAAAAAACCGACATCTACGGGTAATGATGAATCATCTTCGGCTGAAGATAAATCTGTTTCGGCAACACTTTCTTCTGATAATTATCAGACTATTCTCGATCAGAAACGCTTCGATGAGTGGATTGAGAAGCTGAAAAAAGCGCCGGTTTTTGCTTTTGATACCGAGACTGACAGCCTTGATACCCTGACAGCTAATTTGGTGGGGATGTCATTTGCAGTGACTGCCGGAGACGCAGCTTATCTGCCTCTGGGGCATGATTATCTGGATGCGCCAGAGCAGCTTGACCGAGATGCGGTGCTGGCGGTATTAAAACCGCTGCTTGAAGATAGTAACTTGTTGAAAATTGGTCAGAATATTAAGTTCGACCGTGGTGTTCTGGCTCGTTATGGCATTGAACTACAAGGCATTGCTTACGATACCATGTTGGAATCTTACGTGCTCAACAGCGTTGCAGGCATGGGGCGGCATGATATGGATAGTTTGGCTGAACGTCATTTGAATCATAAGACCACGACTTTTGAAGAGATCGCGGGTAAAGGCAAAAATCAGCTTACTTTTAATCAGGTTCCAGTGGAACAGGCTGCAATGTATGCCGCAGAAGATGCAGATGTCACTTTGTTGCTGCATCAGGTTATGTGGCCGCAACTGGAGAAAGCTCCCGCTCTAGAAAAAGTATTCCTGAAAACAGAAATGCCATTGGTGATGGTACTTTCTCGCATGGAGCGTACAGGTGTACTGATTGATTCAAATATTCTGGCTGAGCATTCAAAAGAGATTACTGCTCGTCTGGGTGAATTGGAAAAAGAAGCACATGAACTGGCAGGCGAGGCTTTCAACTTGGCTTCGCCAAAACAGCTACAGGCGATATTGTTTGAAAAATTGCAGCTGCCGGTAATAAAAAAGACACCGGGCGGCGCACCATCCACCAATGAAGAAGTGTTGGAAGAGTTGGCGGATAACCATGTTTTGCCGAAAGTGATTTTGGAGCATCGCGGCTTGGCAAAACTGAAATCCACTTACACAGATAAACTGCCGCAGATGGTCCATCCGTTGACTAAACGGGTTCATACTTCCTATCACCAGGCGGTAACAGCAACTGGGCGTCTCTCTTCGCGTGATCCCAACCTGCAAAATATTCCTGTCCGTAATGACGAGGGTCGCCGCATTCGTCAGGCATTTGTAGCACCTGAAGGTTACCGAATTATGGCAGCTGACTATTCTCAAATTGAGCTGCGGATTATGGCCCATTTATCTCAGGATCAAGGGTTGTTGAAGGCTTTTGCCGAAGGGCAAGATATTCACCGGGCAACGGCGGCGGAAGTCTTTGGTTTGTCGCTGGAGCAGGTAACCAGTGAGCAGCGCCGTAGTGCTAAGGCAATTAACTTTGGTTTGATCTACGGTATGAGCGCATTTGGTCTTTCCCGTCAGTTGGGTATTCCACGCGGTGAAGCTCAGCGTTATATGGATCTCTATTTTGAGCGCTACCCAGGTGTATTGGCGTATATGGAGCGTACCCGTAAGCAAGCGGAAGAGCAGGGTTATGTTGAAACCTTGGATGGTCGTCGTCTTTATTTGCCAGATATCAAATCTCGCAATGGTATGCGCCGTAAGGCGGCAGAGCGTGAAGCCATTAATGCGCCAATGCAGGGAACCGCAGCGGATATTATCAAAAAAGCGATGATTGCGGTGGATAAATGGATTATCGGTGAAGATCCGAAGGTTCGCATGATCATGCAGGTTCACGATGAGCTGGTATTCGAGGTTCATGAGTCAGAACTTGAAAATGCAGAACAGAAAATTCGTGAATTGATGGAGAAAAGTTTGGTGCTTGATGTTCCTTTGAAAGTGGATGTGGGTATCGGTGACAACTGGGATCAGGCACACTAATATGCCAGTTTAATAAGCGACAGGCTGAGCTGTGTATTTGGCTCAGCCTTTTTTAATCTGCTGAATGTCCAATGGCCCTGTTAACCATAGTCACCATATGCTCTGGTATCCCCGTCTTCCCAAGCAAGATATAGCGGTTGTTCTGGTACTTGATACCAAGGTGCTATTTAATTTGTTGCGCCATCCGATGCATATTAGATCCAGATCGCATAAATATGTAATTAAACTACATTTAATGGTGATAAAACAATCAAAATCTTAAGCTGAATCGAGATAGTCATTGAAAATAAATTACAAAAAGGCTTTTTCTGAGAAATAAAATAAGGTAGAGTTACTGGCGTAGGGTACAGAGGTAAGATGTTCTATCTTTCAGACCTTTTACTTCACGTAATCGGATTTAGCTGAATATTAGCTGCCCCAGTCAGTTTTGACTGGGGCATTTTTTTCGTCTGAATTCAGCGGGTGGGGATAACAAAAGCGATGTTAAATATTGTTTTCAATTTGAATGGTTGGTTGACTGAACCACATATCCAGTTTTTGTTGTAATTTATCGATCCCGATTTTTTTCAGGGCGGAGAAGTATTCCACTTGAATATCTCCATTGAGAGTTGTTAATTCTTCACGTACTTTATTTAACTGGCTTTTGCGGGCGCCAGATGCCAGTTTATCGGCTTTAGTTAGTAACACAATAACCGGTACATGCATTGCCACGGCCCATTGGATCATCTGTTGGTCGAGATCTTTCAATGGATGACGGATATCCATCAGTACGACCAGCCCAATTAGGCACTCACGCTTTTGCAGATATTCACCCAATGCTTTCTGCCATTTACGCTTTATCTCTTCTGGTACTTCGGCATAGCCATAGCCGGGTAAGTCAACCAGGTGAATACCTTCTTCTACTTCAAATAAATTGATGAGTTGTGTTCGCCCTGGCGTTTTGCTGGTACGGGCGAGGCTTTTCTGTTTCGTCAGGGCATTTAGCGCGCTGGACTTACCCGCGTTTGAGCGACCGGCAAATGCGACTTCAATACCCAGTTCTTGAGGTAGATGGCGAATATCAGGTGCGCTCGTGATAAAACGGGTCATATGATAGTTGTGGTTTTTGATGGTCAAAATGGTTATCTCCCTGAGAAATGCACTGAATATATGCCAAAGGGGATTATACCGATAGCCACTGTTGGTTGACAGGATTAAAAGTAATGACATATTTCTGATGGGTTAAGTCAAACTTGCTATTTTGCCGTCAATTATTGCCTTATTTGTGAAATAAAATCTGATCTATTGTGAGAGGATAAATTTTTATCCAAGGCATCAACCGATTGATATCGTAAATGTAAGTAAATATTGAGCACTATGCTGAGGAGATTATTAGAATTGATTTCAGCTTGTGTTGTTGACTTTAATATATAGGAATCCAGAATGTTTAAACGTATTTTAGTGACGCTTGTAACTGCATGTTCTCTGAGCGCAATGGCGCCTTTGGCTCTGGCTGCGGGTGAAACCCATGTGAAGCTGACGACAACAGAGGGTAATATTGAACTGGAATTAAATAGCCAGAAAGCGCCGATTACAACCAAAAACTTTATTGAATACGTCAATGAGGGTTATTATAACAACACAATTTTTCATCGGGTAATCCCTGGATTTATGGTTCAGGGTGGCGGTTTTACCAAAGATTTGCAGCAGAAAGCGACTAAAGAACCCATTAAAAATGAAGCGGATAACGGGCTGCGTAATTTACGCGGAACGATTTCTATGGCGCGTACCGCTGATAAAGACAGTGCTACTAGTCAATTCTTTATCAACGTAGCGGATAATGCTTTCCTTGATCATGGTCAGCGTGACTTTGGCTATGCAGTATTTGGTAAAGTCGTAAAAGGTATGGATGTTGTAGATAAAATTTCTCAAGTAAAAACTGAAAATGTCGGCCCATATCAGAATGTACCGGTGAAACCTGTGGTTATCTTGTCTGCTAAGATTGTCCCTTAACTTTTTTCTGAGATATTAATGATTGCTGCGATTATGGCAGTTTCTGGTCTCTCAGTGAATTTGCATCTGATTAACAATCGGGCCTTCATTTAATGAAGGCTCGTTTTACCGTTATTCATACAACTTCTTGGTGAATTCTTTATTTTCTTCGGTTCGTGGATAATATCCGTCTTTATAGCATTCCTTCTCTTTACTCTCGTGGTTGCAACGCAGTGCACCTGCGGTGTTACGCCGGTTACTGATAGCGAGCATGGCCTGTGTTCTGGTCTGGCGATTACAACGTGCAGAGGGAGAGGAAAATACCCGAGCCCGACAATGGATTTGCAGGCTCTCAGGTAGACAGCAAAAACGGGGAAGATGCTATAATCAATTTTGTCTTCATAACAATTACCTTACTTATTGAATATCAAAAAGAGCCTATGTTTTGTAGCGGTATGAGAGTAAGTTGATTGAGGAAAAAGTAGTCATTGATTTTGTTACACTATGCTGCAAGTGCTTATGTGCTATGATAGCCGCCCCGTTGTCGTTAGGCCGTTTTACCTGAAATCATGTTGTTCATGATAAACAAATTGCAGGATTGGCAGGACAACAAATACAGCGATAAAAATGGGTAGGATAGACTCCTATGTTATTAATAATAGATAACTATGATTCTTTTACGTATAACTTATATCAATATTTTTGTGAATTGGGAACAGATGTTTTAGTCAAGCGCAATGATGAATTACAGCTTGAAGATATTGAGCGATTGGCGCCTACACATCTGGTTATTTCCCCAGGTCCTTGTACTCCAAATGAAGCAGGAATTTCTCTGGCTGCGATTTCTCATTTTGCGGATAAACTGCCGATTCTTGGTGTTTGCCTTGGGCATCAGGCAATTGGGCAGGCATTCGGCGCCAGTGTAGTAAAAGCCAGGGAAGTGATGCATGGGAAAACTTCTGCTATTCATCATAATCAGCAAGGTGTGTTCAAAGGGCTTAACAGGCCATTAACGGTTACCCGTTACCATTCATTGGTGATTGCCGCAGAGACTTTACCAGCCGTATTTGAAGTCACTGCATGGAGTCAGCATAACGGTAATGTAGATGAGATCATGGGAATTCGTCATCGTACTCTGCCCCTGGAGGGTGTGCAGTTCCACCCTGAAAGTATTCTCAGCGAGCAAGGGCATCAGCTACTGAGTAACTTCCTTAGATATTAACCAGATACCAATAATTTCTTCATTTATTTATCTTTTTCATTTGCCCATCTTTGATTTTTTATGCATATTCAGTGATTATAATTTCATTTTTGAATGGCGTATATATAAAAAACGGGTGGGAAAATGATGGAGCATGCCGCAGTAAACAGAAATACATACGATCAAGTCATGTTGCCAATTTATTCACCGGCACAGTTTATACCGGTGAAAGGGCAAGGCAGCCGTGTATGGGATCAGCAAGGAAAAGAGTATATTGATTTTGCTGGTGGTATTGCTGTTATGGCTTTGGGACATTGTCACCCTGCGTTAGTGGATGTTTTAAAGCAGCAAGGGGAGAGACTTTGGCATATCAGTAATATTTTCACCTGTGAACCGGCTTTGATACTCGCGCAGAAACTGATTGATGCAACTTTTGCCGAGCGGGTATTTTTTGCCAACTCAGGAGCGGAAGCGAATGAAGCCGCATTTAAGCTGGCGCGTCACTATGCCATTACCCGTTACCATCCATATAAAACCAAAATTATCGCATTCCATCAGGGGTTTCATGGTCGTACTCTGTTTACGGTCTCTGTTGGTGGTCAGCCAAAATACGCTGATGGTTTTGGGCCAAAACCCGCAGATATTATTCATGTGCCTTTTAATGACTTAGATGCAGTAAAGGCGGTCATGGATGATCATACTTGCGCTGTTGTATTAGAACCTGTTCAGGGTGAAGGGGGAGTCACGCCGGCGACATCCGCATTTATTCATGGGTTGCGTGAACTTTGTGATAAACATCAGGTACTGCTGGTATTTGATGAAGTACAAAGTGGAATGGGCCGTACCGGTAAGTTATTTTCTTATATGTATTATGATGTTGTGCCGGACATTATCACCACAGCGAAGGCTCTGGGAGGTGGTTTCCCTGTCAGCGCTATGCTGACTACGGCGAATATCGCTTCGGCGATGGTGCCGGGAACTCACGGCACAACTTATGGTGGTAATCCGCTGGCTTGTGCGGTTGCAAATGCTGCTTTTGACATTATCAATACGCCAGAGGTCTTGGATGGTGTTGAAAAACGTCATCATTTGATTGTGAATTTTCTGAACGATATCAATCAGAAATATTCGATATTTGGTGAAATCCGTGGCAAGGGATTGCTGATTGGTGCGGAACTAAAAGCGCAGTATCAGGGAAAATCTAAAGAGATCCTGCGACTGGCGGCTGAAAATGGCCTGATGTTATTGAGTGCCGGTAGTGATGTACTGCGTTTCACACCTTCGCTGATAATCAGTGAAGAGGAGATAGATCAGGGGATGGAACGGCTGGAGAAGGCGATTAGCCAGTTGGTATAACAAGGATAAGAGAAATCAGCGCAGTATCATGCGCTGATTAATCCAGAATTAACGCGTACCGTAAACAACAATTGTTTTGCCGTGTGCGGAGATCAGGTTTTGATCTTCCAGCATTTTCAGAATACGGCCAACCGTTTCACGGGAACAGCCAACAATCTGACCAATTTCCTGGCGAGTGATTTTGATTTGCATCCCGTCAGGGTGAGTCATTGCATCGGGTTGTTTCGCCAGATTCAGTAAAGTCTGAGCAATCCGGCCGGTTACATCTAAGAAAGCCAGGTTACCGACTTTCTCAGAAGTTGTTTGCAAACGGCTTGCCATTTGGGCAGATAAACGCATTAAAATATCCGGGTTTACCTGAATCAGTTGACGGAATTTCTTATAGGAAATTTCCGCTACTTCACAGGCGCTTTTGGCCCGAACCCAGGCTGTTCGCTCTTGTCCTTCTTCAAATAATCCAAGCTCGCCAATGAAATCTCCCTGGTTTAAATAGGAGAGGATCATCTCTTTGCCTTCTTCATCTTTAATCAAAACCGCAACAGAACCTTTTACGATGTAGTAAAGCGTCTCTGCTTTTTCGCCTTGATGAATAAGCGTGCTTTTGGATGGATATTTATGAATATGGCAGTGTGACAAAAACCATTCAAGAGTGGGGTCTGTTTGTGGCTTGCCGAGAACCATTCTCTTCATCCTCTGTTGTTATCGCTGCCTAAATAACACGAGAACCTAAAAGTTTCTCGTCAGGCTGGCTTATAAAGACACTAGCTTAACATATTAGTTTGCTGAAAAACCGATAGGTGAGGGTTTTATATAGGTTATCTGAAATTTGAAACTTGAGTATTGATCTTAACCCACATATACCCGGACCTGCTTCTGTTTTTAACACAGGAAAAGGTTTCTGTCTTGTCTTGTATTGTTTCAGCATAATAAACCGTTCATTAGCCATTGCCCCGTAAACCGTCGCCCAATCGGGCGGCGATATAAGGGGAGCTAACCTACATGCAAAATAAGATCGTGACCATAGTGCATGACGAGATAAATGCGTATTTAAAATTCTGACATGGCGGCTGCGGATAAAAAAGCCTTATCCCGAAAGAAAAAAGGCAGTGCTAACCGGGCGAAAGCGCGGTTATAGGTAGTCAGGTGCCATGAACACGTAGCTAACGCTAGAGCCGATTTTCAGCATAAGCTTTCCCGTGTCATTGGGGATGCAGGCTGGCATAGTTTCATCAGCAGGCTGGAATACAAAGCGGAACAAAAAGGCGTTTATGTGGTGAAACTCGATCAGTGGTATGCGAGTTCCAGAAGGTGTCATTGTTGTGGTGGCAAGATGTCGGAAATGCCGCTGCATAAACGGCGCTGGCAATGCCCTGAGTGCGCGGTAGAACATGACATCCGGCAAAAAGGGATAGTTGAATGACAGGCGGCGGGACACGTCGTCTCTGCTCATGGAGGCCTGCGTAAATCCGTTGCACCAACGGTTGCGGCCTGAGAAGTGGGAAGCCTCGCCGTTTTTTACGGCGGGGAGTAGTCACATTGCCAGTTTAATACTGAAAGAGTAGGCTTTGATGCAAAAAATGACTTGAGAGGTACTTATGCACGCGCGGGTAAAATGGGTTGAAGGGTTGTCTCTTTTGGGGGAGTCGTCTTCGGGTCATCAGATCATGATGGATGGAAATGCCGGCGATAAGGCACCAAGCCCAATGGAAATGGTATTAATGGCAGTTGGCGGTTGTAGCACGATTGATGTTATTTCTATTTTGCAGAAAGGCAGATATGACATAAAAGATTGTGAAGTGAAATTAATTTCCCGCCGTCGTGAAGAGGCGCCACGCTTATTTACTTCTATTAATCTGCATTTTATTGTTACCGGCAAGGATTTAACAGAGAACGCGGTTGAACGTGCCGTCATGCTTTCCGCTGAGAAATATTGTTCTGTTTCGTTGATGCTGGGGAAATCAGTTGAACTTACCCACAGCTTTGAAATTAAAGAGACAGAGTAAGATACTATTTCCTGATTGAAAAATAACGACAGGTAACTAATATCAGTTACCTGTTTTTTTAACTGAATAATATAAGAAGTGGATTCAAATGCGGGTTTTTTTGGATTTATCCTAGGTTTTAATCAACAAATTTTTTCCCCTTCCAGTAATCTCTGTACCAATGGCGTCATAATTAACTCCATGGCCAGTCCCATTTTTCCACCGGGAACTACGATGGTATTAATGCTTGAAACAAATGAACCTTGTAACATTGATAAAAGGTACGGGAAATCAATTTGAGTGAGGTCACGGAAACGGATGACGATAAAACTTTCATCCAGGGATGGAATGGCTTTGGCTGAAAATGGATTGGACGTATCAACAGTCGGGACGCGCTGGAAATTTATATGTGTCCGGGAAAATTGGGGGGTAATATAGTTAATATAATCATCCATAGAACGAACGACGGAATCCATTACTGCTTCCTGTGAGTGTCCCCGTTCTCCGGTATCGCGGATAAGTTTCTGTATCCATTCAAGGTTGACAATCGGCACCACCCCCACCAGCAGATCGACATGACTGGCAACATTATGTTGTGGTGTTACCACGCCACCGTGCAGGCCTTCATAAAACAGCACATCGGTCTGCTTTGGTAAGGTTTCCCACGGAGTAAATGTACCGGGGAGCTGGTTGTAAGGAACCGCGTCATCATAGGTGTGAAGGTACTTACGGCAACGGCCTTCACCAGCTTCACCATAGTCAATCATGGTTTTTTCCAGCATGCCAAAATCATTGGCTTCTGGCCCAAAATAACTGATGTGTCTGCCTTGCTCCTTGGCTTTACGGATTGCTGCATCCATTTCAGGGCGGGTATAGCGATGGAAACTATCCCCCTCTATCTGTGCTGCGCTGATATTAAGTTGCTGGAAAATCTTACGGAAAGCTAAACTAGTTGTTGTTGTTCCGGCACCGCTGGAACCGGTAATCGCAATAATCGGATGTTTGGCAGACATAAGCAGTAAACTCCATAATGTTAAGAATGGAACATTTCTTTTGGCATAATATTGATGCTCTCATGCAGTTCAGACCACACCAGCATAACATCCCCCTGCTCCAACTGACGACGTATGTCAGCGACTTTCTGCTCAAGGGATTTTTCATATTCACCATAATCAGTGCCTTCCCGCAGGATAAAGCTCTCTATCAAATTTAGCAGAGTTTCTGGCTCCAGTTGTTGCCATGGAATAATCATCGTTGTTGCTCCAGATAAGATGACAGCCAGCTTGGAATACGTTGTTCCAGCCACATTTGTGGTTTCTTCAGTGAACCACTGACAAAGCCGACATGTCCACCGTATTCTGTTAATTGGTATTCAATATTTTTGGGTAGTGTTTTGAGGTCAGGAACGACTTCCGGTGTCATAAAAGGATCGTCTTTTGCATGAATAATCAACAGTGGTACCGTAATGTCAGACAGGCGTGGTAGAGCGCTACACTGGCGGTAGTAGTCCGCTGCATCTTTAAAACGGTGGATTTTTGCGGTTACAATTTCATCAAATTCCCGAATGTGTTTCAATCCTTTTACCTGGGACAGATTGATAGGCAGAGAACCTGGGTAGCGTAGCAACTTGCGGGTAACATTACGTTTTAGATTGTTAAGCAAATAGCGCTCGTAAACCTGAGAAAATCCTTTTTCTATCCGGCTGGAACAGGCTTCTAACATCAGAGGGGCAGAAACAATGACTGCTGCATTGAGCTGGGCCTGTGTTTTTTCTTCTGCCAGATAGCAGGCCAGCATATTACCGCCGACTGAATAACCCACGGCTGAGGTTGGTATATCACCGTAGGTCTGTTTTAACCAGTTCAGAAAATAACGGGCATCGCCTGTTTCGCCAGAATGATAGAGACGTTTTTGGCGGTTTGGTTCACCACTGCATCCACGGAAATGCATGACAACGCCAAGCCAGCCTTTTTTCTGACAGATATGAAGCAAACCGTGAGCATAAGGGCTGCGGAAACTGCCTTCCAGACCATGAAACAGGATCAGCCGTGGCTTATGTGCTGCGGTTGCTGGATCTTCACTCCATGCCAGGTCAACAAAATCGTGATCTGGCAGATTAAGTCGTTGCCAGTAGGGTTGCAGTTCAGGATACCGCCGCACCAGACGCGGGAGCAATGTTTGCAAATGCGGATTACTGGCTCCGGTTAGAGGACGAAAGATATCGGACATAATGGTTTCGAGTTAAATTGATTAGTTATCTTGTATGGTGAATAACATACTGATATTTTCTGTGAAAGGGAAACGCCATTATTCAGGATGAAAGGAACCATTCATGACAGCAGGCCTGATTTTTTCATTAACAACTTTTTTGTTTATTTCTGCGATTACCCCAGGTCCAAACAATATGTTACTGACCTCATCGGGCGCTAACTTTGGTTTTATCCGTTCTTTGGGATTGATATGTGGCATTCTTTTGGGAATGCAGACGATTTTATATCTGTCCGCTTTCGGTGTGGCGGCATTACTGCTGGTTTATCCTACTATTCACACGATAATGAAAATAGCGGGTAGTCTCTATTTACTGTGGTTAGCATGGAAAACGGCAACAGCCAGTTATCGGCGTCTGGATACTAAAGGCTGCGCTGTCATAAAGCCAGTGAGGTGGTATCAGGGCTGGTTACTACAGTTCTTGAATCCGAAAGCCTGGCTGATGGGATTAGGATCGGTTGGCAGTTACAGTATTGCAGGTGAACAGTATCTCTATTCCATCATCATTATTAGTGTCGCAACGATATTGATAAGTTTTTTGAGTAGTATCCTGTGGACTGGTTTTGGTTCGTTGATTGGAACATTACTTCGTAGTCGCAATGCCTGGTTTATTTTCAATATCATGATGGGAATATTAACGGCAAGCTGTGTGCCATTGATCTGGATTGGATAATTTAACTCATTAATTTCATTTTGGTTATTAAGTTAAATCGACATTTTTATTGCCGAACAGCAGAGTCAGGACAAAACCGCTGATATAAGCAACCACCAATCCTGCGGCATAAATTGCCATCCCAATAAAAATACCGCTGTTGGAGGTCATTAGGGGTAGTGCTACCAATCCAGATGGACCGAAAACCGTGTTCAATCCAACAGGTAAACCTAAATAAGCCACTAAGCCGATAAAGAAACCACCGGCAGCACCTCCCAGACAAGCAGTGATAAAAGGTTTGATGCGTGGCAAGGTTACTCCGTAAATCAACGGTTCACCGATGCCGAGAAAGCCTGGAATAATGGCGCCTTTTATCTGAGTGCGCAGCAGAGAGTCTTTTTTCGCTTTGACATACAGCGCTAGTGCTGCACCAACTTGCCCGCCTCCAGCCATAGCAAGGATTGGGAACAGAGAGTTAAAGCCTTGTGCGTCCATTAACGCGAAATAGACCGGAACAAACCCCTGATGTACACCAAACATAACGGCGAGCAGAAACAGCCCTGCCAATATCGCTGTACCAAAAGGATTGCCGTTAAGATTAAGGAATAACCATGACATGCCGCTAAACAGATAGCTTCCCAGCGGCATGATAATAATAAAGGCGATTGCTCCCATGATCAGCAGGGTAATCGCTGAAGTGAGGATCATATCCAGATTGTCCGGAATGATCTTACGAACTTGTCGTTCTACCCATGCTCCCAGAATAGCGGCGAGCAGAACGCCGATAATATTGCCGCGTGGATCGATACTGTAACCAAAGAAAGTGGAGATACCGGAGTAGAAACCGCTGGTGGCATCCGGGTTATAACCCAGTACAAACAGCGAGGCGATAATTGCGCCGTTTATACCTGATCCACCAAAGGCTTTTTGCGCGTTATAACCAACCAGGATACTCAAAAAGCTGAACATTCCTTTACTGAATACTTTCATATAACCGATGATTTCAACCAATACAGTATTAGGATGTTCAACGCCCTGAATGGCGATCTGTTCAAGTAAAGTGGCAAAGCCCAGCAGTAAACCAACGGCAATAAAGCCGGGGATCAGCGGTGTAAAAATAGTGGCGAATTTCGTCAGAAATTTATGTACTGCGCTGACCTGTTTCTCTTTAAGCTGCTTTTTATTGGCGGAGGCTATATGGGTTAAATCAGTGTCGCTTTGTGCTGGTTGTTCTACATGAACAGAAGAATCCAGCAATTGATTCATTATTTCAGCCGCAGCCTGGGCTTTTCCCGGTCCAAGGACAATCTGCAACTGGTTATCACTTTCAATAATACCCAGCACATTGGGGATCTGTTTCAGTGTGGCTTTATCCACCTGAGTATTATCATGCAGTGTCAGTCGCAGGCGGGTCATACAGTTACCACATTGAGCCACATTACCCGCATTGCCGATAGCTGTAAGGATCTGAACAATTATTGCCTGATTAATTTTAGCCATCTTATTTATTCCTGTTCAGAAGAAGAAACGATTACCGAACTGTTGAGATTGCCGGGCGAATAAAACCGTGATTCTTTTCCAGTAAAGCCTTTGCTTGTTGAGCATCTATCTCTGCCAGAATCATCACAATGGCTGTTTTGCAATGTCCATCACATGCAGCCAGTGCCTGTTCAGCTTGTATGCGGTTGCATTCTGTGGCGGCTATAACGATATTTTTCTGCCTTTCAACCAGTTTGGCATTTGTCGCTTCTACGTCCACCATCAGGTTGCCATACACTTTTCCTGTGCGGATCATGGCACCGGTAGTGAGCATATTGAGGATCAGCTTTTGTGCTGTACCTGCTTTCATACGTGATGAACCAGTGACGATTTCTGGCCCAACGACAGGTGTTATGGCAATATCGGCTGCTTGTGTCATCGGACTGTCAGGATTACAACTGATACAGGCGACGGTGGCTCCCACTGATTTCGCATACTCCATGGCACCTAGAACGTAAGGTGTACGGCCACTGGCGGCAATACCAACCAGTACATCTTTAGAGTTAAAGTTTAGCGCTTGAAGATCATTTGTGCCTAATTGCCGGTTATCTTCTGCATTTTCAACGGCCCTCAAGATGGCTTGATGCCCTCCTGCAATCAAGCCAACCACTTGCTCCGGTCTGGAGCCATAAGTGGGTGGGCATTCACTGGCATCCAGGATCCCTAACCGGCCAGATGTACCGGCACCAATATAGATTAAACGGCCTCCCTGACGGAAAGCTTCGGCAATTTTATCTACCGTTGCAGCAATTTGCGGCAAAGTTTGCTCTACCGCCAGTGCGACTTTTTTGTCTTCATCATTAATGACCTTTAGCATCTCAAGGGTAGGCAGAGTGTCAATGCAGGCACTGGCTGGGTTGCGGCTTTCTGTCACCATATTGTTGAGATTGATTTTCATATTACTTTCCTAACGGAATACTTTTAAAATGATAAATAATTATTTACTCTTCTTTGTCATAAAGCGCAAATTTGATCGGTATTTCGATAAAAGCGATGGCTTTGTTAAGTGAATGTATTTTATCGGTTATAGAACAAAGTGCTGTGAATAGGTTTGAGAAAATTTTTGTTTTTCATATATAAGTGAGAAACGTCAATACTAAGCATATGTAATATATATGCTTAGCTTGGCTTGTTTTCAATAAATTCTGTCATCCCATATGCTATAGGCTGATGTGCCTGCCGTTACGTGATTCCAAGATATAGATCTGTATTTGAGAAGGATTTTTTCATACGGCATCATTTCATTATCATTTATTGAATGCGGATAGGTACAAGAAACGTCAACAATGCTCGCTTCTGTTAATTTGACCTCATAGAAAAGTTCTAACTGTCCAGCGGTGTTTGTTCTATAAAAGAAAAAAACCGCATGCAGTAGTTCGTTTGAAGAGATTGCCATTGATAATAATGGAGATGATTTATCTATTGGCTTAATGAACTGCAATGGGTGGTGATCTACATTTTGTTCGCGAGTTATCATATGACTTAAACTCAGTACCTGTATTTGATCTTCGTGCCCCTTTTGATATCGGTTGCCTATAGAATCCAGCGTTGAACAACCAGCAGAAATTAAACCTTGTTTTTTACCGTTTAACGACAAATAAATTATATGTGACATAAACAATTACCATATGAGTTCTTTGTTTAAATTACCTAAGCTGTGTGCTTAGTGGTGGAAGTGTAACCTTAACATTAAAATATAAAAAAATTAATAGTTCAATATCGAATTTTTTCCATAAGAAGTATCTAACAGTTTATTTACTTAAAAATAATATTTATATTTTATTCATATTTGAAGCTCTACTCTTTACAAACGTTTTGCTATTATATAATCGATGTGGTTATTTTCTATATAATGGTGTTATACTCTAATTTTAATTGTGAATGGGTTTAGTCGTATGGACGATAAAGATAGAGAACAGTTATTACAACAACTAAGTGATGCGTTAGAGAATAGCTCGTTAGTTTCAGAGGAGAAACTGGCATTGATGATGATGCTATGTTTTCAGCTGTTATCGTCAATTGAAGCTGATTTAATTAATATGAGAGTTTCGGATGGCCGTACTCTCTCACTCAAACTAGAAACGCCATCCGTTAAACACTAGTGTGGCGATTTTTGACTAATTCATTTTTTAGGGAGATAAAAAATGGCAGACTATGTTGAACATTATATAAAAATGAAACTTGAGGCCGACCGAATTCTGGCTTTAAGGCTAGAAAAGGCTGGTGATGGAGTAAGAGAAATCTCAGAAGATACAGTAAATACAATGGAGGGTGGGTTCAATCGATTAGTCAGGCGCGGGTCATATTTCTTCGATGATTATCGTGATGTAAATGAACAAATAAATAGTGAGGATGGAAGGTTTGTTTCAGCTCTATGGAGTGTAACCAAAGGACGAAATCCTATGAAGGAAATAACGGAAGTGTTTTCTAAAGAATTATTAAGGAATCAAAGTGATGAAGCTAAAAAAAGGATATACACTAAATTAGTAGAGAAATTATTGGAGATTTCAGCAACATTCGTAACATCTAGAACTACAAAAAGTTCTATATCTACTGCGGTAGCTGAGATTATATATCAATCTTTAATTATGAATGTGATTATAAGAGAAGGCATTAGAAGATATGGTAATATTATTTTGACGGCTTTTCAATCATATGGTCTCTTTGAGAAAGCTGCTGTGTCAGCAGATAAGTTAAAAAGAGAGCATCCATATTTTTATTGGGCTTTGTACAGCAAGAAACTGGAAATGTTGTATTTTTTAGTTGAACCCGCATTGTCAAAAGGTGTTGGCCTTATTGGAACAAAAAGCAGTGAAGACGATGTTGTTTCTACAATTGTTAAAGTAATTAGTGTGTGAGAGTGAATATGAGTAATAAACTTTTTAGCAAAGAGTGGTTCAAAGATCTTTTTTTCATATGGCTTAAAGATCTTTTGTGGGAGGTCATTCCTTTTGGGATTATTGTTATTTGGGTATTTGTAGCTAATATCTTTTTTCCAGATATATGGTTTAGTTTAACTTTGGTTGGTATTTTTATTGTTTTTGTTGCTATGTGGTTTATTGGTAAACGTTGTTAAGCATATAAATAACATTCCAAAATAGTGCCACACCTTGCACAACCTGAAATTGGAAATGTTGTATTTTATATTTGGACCTGTATTGTCAAAGGTGTTAGCCTTATTGGGGGAAAGTGTAGCGAAGATGATATTGTTTCTGAGGTTATTGGAATGATTAAATAAGATTCTAAAATAGCGCTACATCTTATGCCACTCATAACTCCATATATAACAATGGGTTGAAGAAGGTCATGTGTAGCAGAATTATGAAAAGCTATTTAATTATGAATAAAGTAAAAAAAAATTTTTAGCAGAGAGTGGTTTAAGGATCTTTTGTGGTCAACTATACCTGTAATAATTATTTTTGTTTGGTCAATGATGGCTGTAGTCTTTTTTCCAGATATATTGGGATGGTTAGCATTGTTTGGTGTTATTGTTGTTTTTATTTGTCTTTTTGTTTTTTCATATATAAGTGAAAAGCATATATATGCTTAGCTTGGCTTATTTTTAATAAATTCTATCATCCCATATACTATATGGTTAATGTGCCTGCTGTTATGTGATCCTAGGATATAGATTTGTATTCTTTAAGGACTTTTTCATGCTGTATCATTTTATTATTGTTTATCGAATTCAATTAGTATACGAGTGTGAAGGTGAGTAAAAAAATTTTCAGTAAGGAATGGTTCAAAGATCTTTTTTTTATATGGATTAAAGATCTTTTGTGGAACACAATTCCTTTTATCTTGATTATCGCTTGGTCAGCTATGGCCGCAGCCTGTTTTCCAGATATATGGGGGCGATTAACATTATTGGGTATTGTTGTTGTTACGGCTTTTGTTTTTTGGTGTATTAGTAAGAGGAGATAAATATATTTATATATGTTTAGCTTGTTTTATTGCAATAACTAATTAATTAGCATTTTAGCATGGGTGTGAGATCTGGAAATTTTTAGTAAGAAATGGTTCAAGGCGCTTTTTTAATATGGTTTAAGGATCTTTTATGGGAGTTAATTATTTTTTTGGATTATTGTTATTTTGGCATTAATTTAATCAAAAAAGAAATGGAGAGAAAACCAAGAATGTCAGGGGTTAATCTCAATCAATTTATTCAAACAGGGGTGTTATGGTAAATAAGAAAATATTATACATATAACCGGCGATCTTGTTCTTTTTATTTAAAAATAGCATGCGTCAGGTAAATTGCACTATCCTGCATAGCAGGAATTACGTATCACAGGATGGCTGGTAATTGATATGGAAAAATTTTAAAAAATGAAAAAAATTATCATTTTCTAATGCATTTTATTTAATTGGATTACTTACTTGTTCATCTGGGAAACATGGGTAAATCGTTATAGCAAATATCGTAATATATATCGCCGACTTTTTTAGAATAAATTAATTGATCATCGTATAGTTGTTGTTTAATCTTTGTTTGATTAATTTAAATGCAAATGATTTAGTTTATTGCTGAAATAGTAACGTAAAGAAAGTATATGAGATAAACCTGAGTGGTGAAAATGTGGATATACGTAATCTAAAAGCTTTTATCGTGTTAGCTGAAACACTTAATTATCATAAGGCCTCTCAAATATTAAATATTTCACAACCTGCGTTGACAAAGAAAATTAATGTACTGGAAAAATTATTTGGCGCTCTACTTTTCTCCAGAGGGCCAAATGGGACTAGGCTAACTGATTTTGGGCAAAAAACATTAGAGAATGCTCAGAAATTACTGGGGCATTTTGAGCAGTTTCAGATTCAGGTTCACCATGATTTGCAAGGCGACTCACCAAATTATCTTTATGTGAGTTCCTGTTTTTCTATTTATGATTCTGGGAAAATGAAAGAGCCGCTTTTTTTAGGTACACAGGAAAAAACCGTGCTTGTGCTAATTACAGGTTTGCCATTCGAGCAGCAGATGAGTTTGTTAAATTCTGGTCTATTGCATATTGCTATTGTTCCTTTGCCGTTAACCTCATCACTGATGCCCAAGCGGGTTTTTACTGAAAAACTCGTTTATCTTTTCAAAAAAGGCAGTGATTGGATTCAGAGTTTTGCTGAATTAAATGCTGAAATAGTCTCCTTATATCATCTTATTGATACTGGTGAGAATGATATGTCTCTTGATTTTACCGATGTCATCAACATATTTTCTATTTATGATAAGAGCATGAATTTAATGTTAAAAACTAATGATATTATAGTAATGACTGAATTGATAACAAAACATAATGGCTTTTCTTTAGTTCCGCAGAAAGTGGTTCGTTCAATTCCATCACAATATATTGATTTACTTGAAATTTTAGAAACTGATATGGAGATTGATTTTGGTATCTTATGGAGTCCAGTAATAGACTGTGATTTGATAAATGCAGCGAAACTATTTTCTACATTAGTTGATAATATGTAAATCAGAAAAACGCGGGTGGATTCGACTAATAAATGCAATTTTAGATGAAAGTAAATTTCATATGATTTTTTTAATTAAAATTTTACGATAATAATATTCATTTTTGTGAATGGGTTAATAATATGAATGAGATTTTTTGGTGTAAATGTTATTAAAAATAAAGCGGATTGTTTTCTCCGCTTTATTTTTTTAATGTTATTTATGAAAGTATTTACCCTTCAAACTCTTGCATCATTTGCTCAAGTTGCTCCTGAATTTCCATCCACGCTAATTCAATTTCTTCCAGTTTTGATTTGGTTTGATTTTGTTTTTGCAGATATTCAGTCAATTCTGCTTTACGGCTATTATCATAGACAGCGCTGTCTGACAGCTGTTCTTCTAATACCGTCAGTTCGTTACCCAGTTTATCCATCTGTTTTTCCAGATTGGTCAGCTGTTTGCGCAATGGCTGCGTTTGGGTACGGAAGTCAGCCTGACGCCGTTTTTGATCTTTTCTTTCCTGAGCACTTTGACCGGAAGATTCTTTTTCCTTATCGTTGTTCTCTCGTAATTGCTGATTTTGTTGACGCTGCTGATCTGTCAGCCATTGTTGATAATCTTCCAAATCGCCATTGAAAGATTCTACCCGGCCATCGTGAACCAAATACAACTCATCGGTTGTTGAACGCAGTAGATGCCTGTCATGGGAAACCACAACCAATGCACCATCAAAATCGATCAGCGCTTCTGTCAGGGCCTGACGCATATCCAGGTCTAGGTGGTTGGTTGGCTCATCAAGCAACAGAAGATTAGGGCGTTGCCAAACCATCAATGCTAAAACCAGACGTGCTTTTTCTCCCCCGGAGAAACGTCCGCTTGGGTCAGTGACTTGATCACCTTTGAAACCAAAACCACCCAGATAATCCCTGAGTTGCTGCTCTGTTTCCTGTGGCGCAAGGCGTGCTATATGCTGTAATGGTGATTCATCAGCACGCAGATATTCCAACTGGTGCTGGGCGAAATATCCCAGTTTGATCCCTTTGGCTAATTCCACGTCTCCACTCTGGGATTGCAGTTCACCAGCCAGTAATTTGATCAACGTGGATTTACCTGCGCCGTTACGACCAAGTAGGCCAATGCGGGAGCCGGGGACTAAATTCAGTTTGATGGAGTTCAAAACCGTTCGTTCTCCATATCCTGCGCTAACTTTTTCCATTTTCAGCAGGGGATTTGGCAGATTCTCCGGTTTACGGAAACTGAAATGGAACGGGTTATCAACATGGGCAGGCGCTATCAACTCCATTCGCTCCAGCATCTTGATACGGCTCTGAGCTTGTTTGGCTTTACTGGCCTTGGCCCGGAAGCGGTCAATATAACTTTGCAGATGTGCTACTTTCTCCTGCTGACTTTTATAAAGTGCTTGTTGTTGCGCCAGTTTGGTCGCGCGCTGACGTTCGAAAGAGGAGTAGTTGCCACTATATTCAAACAGTGATTGTTGTTCGATATGAAGGATTTTATCGGCAATCGGGTCTAGAAAATCCCGGTCATGGGAGATAAGGATTAGTGTACCGGGGTAGTTTTTCAGCCATTTCTCCAGCCAGATCACTGCATCCAGATCAAGATGGTTGGTTGGTTCGTCAAGTAACAATAAATCAGAACGGCAGAGCAAGGCTTGCGCTAGATTGAGGCGCATACGCCATCCACCGGAAAACGCACGTACTGGTTGATTCAGTTGATCCTGAGAAAAGCCTAGACCATGAAGTAAACTTGATGCTCTTGAACGGATGGTCCAGGCTTGAATTGTGTCCAGTTGGTTGTGTAGATGAGCGATCAAATTACCGTCATTTTTTTCATTGGCTAATTGTAGTTGCCGTTCCAGTTGACGGAATTCACGATCACCATCAATGACATATTCCAGAGCAGGTATTTCCAGTGCTGGTGTTTCTTGATTCACCCAAGCCAGCGCCCAGTTAGCGGGAAAAGTGAATGTTCCTGCTTCAGCCTGAAGTTCATTTTTTAATAGTGCAAGTAAGGTGGATTTACCACAGCCATTTTTCCCTACCAGACCAACTTTCTGTCCGGGATTGATAGTGGCGCTGGCATTATCCAGCAAGACACGGATTCCGCGACGAATTTGTAATGAAGAGAAAACAATCATAGGTGTCGTTTGTATAGAGTATGTTAAATTATTAGAAAGTAATGGGACAATAAGCGCCCTAATTTTGTCACTTTGTATGCATGGTAACGGAAAATACGTGTCCTGACACGTTCTTGAGGAGGGAACGATGTTACAGCCGCCTAAAGTCCTGCTGCTGTATGCCCATCCTGAGCCACAGGATTCAGTAGCAAATCACGTTTTGTTGCAACCTGTGCTGGATTTAGAGCATGTTACGGTTCACGACTTATATAGAGCTTATCCAGATTTTTTTATTGATGTTCATCATGAGCAACAACTGCTTCGTGAACATCAGGTGGTTGTCTTTCAACATCCATTATATACCTACAGTTGTCCAGCTTTATTAAAGGAGTGGATGGATCGCGTGCTGACGCGGGGATTTGCTAGTGGTACCACCGGGTTGGCATTACAGGGGAAATATTGGCGTTCAGTGATCACAACCGGAGAACCGGAAGGCGCTTTCCGGGCTGATGGTTATAACTTCTATCCGATGGAAGAGATTCTTCGCCCTTTTGAACTAACAGCATCTATGTGCCATATGCATTGGTTATCACCGATCATTATTTATTGGGCACGTCGTCAAAAACCTGAACTTCTTGCCATCCATGCTAATGCTTATCGTGAGTGGCTTAAATCGCCATTATCATTAGGAGGGCTATAGCTATGGAGCATTCAGCGCAACTCAGCGCCGGGGTGTTGTTTTTATTTGCTGCGGTAGTGGCAGTGCCTATCGCACAGAAATTCAGGATTGGGGCAGTATTAGGTTATTTGTTTGCCGGGATTGTCCTTGGCCCGTGGGGGCTCAGTTTTATCAGGGATGTTGATGATATTCTTCATTTCTCTGAGCTGGGGATCGTTTTCCTGATGTTTATCATCGGTCTTGAACTTAACCCTTCTAAACTCTGGCAACTCAGGCGATCGATTTTTGGTGTCGGCGCAGCCCAGGTTATTTTCACCGCAGGTGTGCTGGCTGGGCTGTTATATCTGACAGATTTTTCGTGGCAGGCGGCGGTTATCGGTGGTATCGGGATGGCGATGTCCTCAACAGCAATGGCTTTGCAACTGATGAAAGAGAAGGGCATGAACCGCAATGAAGGCGGGCAGCTTGGTTTCTCTGTTTTGCTGTTTCAGGATATGGCGGTGATCCCGGCTTTGGCATTGATCCCACTTCTGGCAGGTGAAACAGCATCCAGTGATTGGTATCGGATAGCGTTAAAAATAGCCGCTTTTGCCGTTATGTTGCTGGGTGGTCGTTATCTGTTACGTCCGTTGTTTCGTTTGGTCGTCAGAGCTGGAGTGCGTGAGGTGTTTACTGCGGCGGCATTATTGGTGGTGCTCAGTTCGGCGCTGTTTATGGAAGCGCTGGGTTTTTCTATGGCGCTGGGAACCTTTATCGCCGGGGTATTGCTAGCAGATAGTGAATATCGCCATGAACTGGAAATATCCATAGAACCGTTCAAGGGATTACTGTTAGGACTGTTTTTTATTTCGGTAGGTATGTCCCTGAATCTGGGCGTGTTGTTGATACATTTGTCCGATGTGTTACTTGGCGTACTGGTTTTGGTCATTGTGAAAGGCGTTGTTCTTTATCTTATCGCATGGACTGCTGGCTTACGGGGTTCATCCTGCTTGCAATTTTCCGGCGTTCTCAGCCAGGGCGGAGAATTTGCCTTTGTTCTGTTTTCTGCTGCACTGGGCCAGAATGTGCTCAGTAGTGGGCAGATGGCTTTGCTGTTGGTTGTAGTGACGATATCAATGATGACAACGCCGCTTGTGATGCAATTGATAGATGCTATTTTGGCACGCCGCTATAATGCCTCGGATGAGACGGAAGAACAGCCATTTGTGGAAGATAATGATCCGCAGGTGATTTTAGTTGGTTTTGGCCGGTTTGGGCAGGTAATAGGCCGTCTTCTGATGGTGAATAAAATCCACATAACTGTGCTGGAGCGTGATGTCAGTGTTGTTAGTACCATGCGGCGTTATGGCTATAAAGTTTATTATGGTGATGCAGTTGAGTTGGAATTGCTGCGTTCGGCAGGGGCAGATAAAGCCAAAGCGATTGTTATTACCTGTAATGAGCCGGAAGATACCATGATGATCGTTCATTTATGCCAAAAACATTTCCCGAATCTGCATATTATGGCGCGGGCCAGAGGACGCCTGGAAGCGCATGAACTGCTACAGAATGGCGTAGAAAATTTCACCCGCGAAACTTTTTCCAGTGCATTGGAATTGGGCCGTAAGACGTTGGTCGGGTTGGGAATGCATCCGCATAAGGCTTATCGTGCAAAACATCATTTTCAGCGGTTGGATATGCGGATGCTGAGAGAATTGATGCCACAGCTACAGGGTGATGTGGCTCACATATCCCGCATAAAAGAGGCGCGACGGGAACTGGAAGAGTTGTTCGAACGGGAAATGTTGAATGAGCGTCTCCAACCGGATGGTTGGAATGAACACGAACATATGACTAGTAACGGAGCAAACAATGACAGTAAGCCGTAAAAGATTTATTGCTGGTGCTGTCTGCCCTGAATGTCACTCTCAAGACACGCTGGCAATGTGGCGGGAAGATCAGGTGGATGTGGTGGAATGTGTCCATTGTGGACATCAACAACGCCAAACTGATGAGAAAGTGGCCTCTCATGTGAGAAAACAGGAGCAGGTTATTGGTATTTTTACACCACAATAATTGTATGAATTTTAATGCGGGTGGGTACAGGGGCTTAGAATTCCGCTACAATCGGTAAAAATTTTTAGGCCCACGGGTAGGAGATGTCATGAAAGTAGCAAAAGACTTGGTAGTCAGCTTGGCTTATCAGGTAAGAACGGAAGATGGTGTTTTAGTTGATGAGTCACCGGTGAGTGCGCCGTTGGACTATCTGCATGGCCGTGGTTCATTGATCAGCGGTTTGGAAAAAGCGCTGGAAGGCCGTGAGGCTGGTGAGAATTTTGATGTTAGCGTACAGGCTGATGATGCCTATGGTCAGTATGATGACAATTTGGTTCAGCGTGTGCCGAAAGATGTATTTGTTGGTGTTGATGAATTGGAAGTTGGCATGCGTTTCCTGGCTGACACTGACATGGGACCGGTACCCGTAGAAATCACTGAGGTTGAAGATGAGCACGTTGTGGTTGATGGTAACCATATGCTGGCTGGCCAGAATCTGAAATTCAATGTTGAAGTTATTGCTATCCGCGAAGCGACCGAAGAAGAGCTGGCTCATGGTCATGTTCACGGCGCGCATGGTCACGAACATGGCGAAGGTGGTTGCTGTGGTGGCCACGGCCATGACGATGGTCACCACCACCATAATGAAGGGAACGGATGCTGCGGTGGCGGTAGCTGCCATTGATAAATTAAAGCGGATTGTCAGGCTTTAATATTTAAAAAAGCGGGGCAAGATTGGGAGAGCCGGTTTCTCTTACTTGCCCTGTGTATAGTGGCTGGTTGTTTTTTTACTTAGTCAAAATCAGTAATGAGGTGGCGGCGTTTCTTCAGACTGTGAAGCGACCATTGATGGCTGAGTGGCTTTCAATCTTTCTGTCATCAACCGCAAATGCTCCCTTAACTTAGCCATCTCCATTTGCTGCTCAGTAACCACTTCGTTCAACTCTTCGATAGTTATTTCCTGAAAGGCAACCCGGCTTTCCAAATGTTCAAGCCGTTGCTCAAATTCTGACAGATCCATGATTTTCTCCCGTTTCAGGTCGTGTATGACTAGTGTTAGACGCCTTATATTAATTAAGAGTAACCTATTATGCCCAGAATATTTTGTGAAATATGGTTGTTATGAAACCTCTTTTCATTCATGTTGTCTTAACAGTTTTGGGGCACTAAACAGCAGCAAATATTGTGTTGTGCTCCTGTAGACAGTTATAGTGACTTGATTGCATAACTTTTGCTGACGGTAAATATCCCCCAAAGTTATTGGAGAAATAGATGAAATTATTGTTTAAAGTGACCTTGCTTACTGCCACATTGGCGATGGCTTTCAGCGTTCCTCAGGCGTTGGCTGCTAAAGCGGATAGTCAGAGCAGTACAGAATTGAACAGCGCATTTAAAACGGAAGATCAGCAAAATGCTTATGCTCTGGGCGCATCTTTAGGGCGTTATATGGAAAACACTCTGAAAGAGCAGAAATCTCTGGGTATCCCATTGGATAAAGATCAATTGTTGGCGGGTGTGCAGGATGCTTTTAATAACAAGAGCAAACTGAATGACAGCGAAATTGAAAATACTTTGCGTGCATTTGAAGGCAAAGTGAAGTCTGCGGCTGAAGCTAAGATGGAAAAAGAAGCCAGCGATAATGAAGCTAAGGGTGCTAAATATCGTGAAGCTTTTGCTAAGGAAAAAGGCGTCGTTAAGAGCAAAACCGGCCTTTTGTATAAAATAGAAAAGGAAGGGAGTGGTAAAAAGCCTGCGGCAAGTGACACTGTCGTCGTAAACTATAAGGGAGCGTTGATTGACGGTAAAGAGTTCGACAGTTCATATAAACGTAATGAACCACTTTCTATTCGTCTGGACGGCGTTATCCCTGGTTGGACAGAAGGTTTGCAAAATGTGAAAAAAGGCGGAAAAATCAAACTGGTTATTCCACCAGAGCTGGCCTATGGTAAGGCTGGTGTTCCAGGCATTCCTGCAAACTCTACATTAGTGTTTGATATTGAGCTGCTGGATGTGAAAGCGGATACCAAAGCTAAGTAATCTATTCACTCAGTATCTTTGATGAATATGGATAAAACCGTTGGTAGAGATTCTGTCAACGGTTTTTTGTTACTGAAAGCTGTGATATAGGCCAAATGTCTGAGTAGCTATGGCTTGACGATGATGTAATGTGGTTTTAACGTCAATATTTGATGTGAATGAAAAGATCTTTGGCTGAGATCTCTGTTAAGCTGCAATAGTTGAATTTTCACAAGAAATTTTTATACGTTTATCACGTTGTGTTTTTAGCAAGACGTTGTCTGCGTTTGAAGGATGGTGTATTTAATGTCTAACCCGTTATTATCTGGTGATATCAATGATATCAATGATATCGATTTATTGGAAAACCAACCGTTTAATGAAACGGATCGCGAAATTTTAAAATCTTATGAAGCCGCAGTTGATGGCTTGGCTATGCTGATTGGTGGGCATTGCGAGATTGTCCTTCATTCACTGGAAGATCTTAAATGTTCAGCGGTCAGAATAGCTAATGGAGAACATACAGGTCGTAAAATAGGTTCACCTATCACTGATCTTGCGTTGCGTATGTTACATGACATTACAGATGAAGACTGTAGTGTATCCAAAGCCTATTTTACCCGAGCGAAAAGCGGCTCATTGATGAAGTCTGTCACTATTGCGATCCGCAACCGGAATCGCAGAGTGATCGGCCTCTTGTGCATTAATATGAATCTTGATGTCCCTTTCTCTGAAATAATTCAGACATTTATTCCAGAGGAAACCCATGACGTTGCACCAACAAATGTAAACTTTGCATCATCCGTGGATGATTTGGTGGCGCAAACGCTGGAATATACTATTGAAGAAGTTAATATTGATCGCAATGTATCTAATAATGCAAAGAACAGACAGGTGGTTCTGAATCTCTATGAGAAAGGCATTTTTGATATTAAGGACGCAATTAATCAGGTTGCTGAGCGTTTAAATATTTCTAAACATACTGTTTACCTTTATATTCGCCAGTTTAAAAATGGGGAATGCTTAGGGCCCGAACGGTAATGTCTTCGCTGTCTTATTGTCTGCTGGTAACGGGACCTGCGTATGGCGCCCAGCAAGCCAGCAGTGCTTACCAATTTGCGCAAACTTTGATTGCGATGGGACATAAACTGAATACCGTATTTTTTTATCGGGAAGGGGTTTATAACGGTAATCAATTGACCACACCAGCCAGTGATGAGTTTAATTTGGTTAACGCGTGGCAGATGATGGCAACAGAGCATCGGTTTGGCATACATATTTGTATTGCCGCCGCTCTTCGCCGTGGCGTCCTTGATACGCAGCAGGCGAATGAATTGAATTTATCTGTTGCAAACCTGGCTGAAGGGTTTGAATTAAGTGGATTGGGAACGCTCGCTGAAGCCATGTTGACTTGTGATCGTGTGGTGCAATTCTGAGAGGCAAAAATGAAAAGAATTGCTTTTGTCTTTACAAAAGCACCTCATGGTGATTCTGGCGGTAGAGAAGGTTTGGATGCATTATTGGCAACCTCGGCATTAACAGAAGAGATTGGTGTATTTTTTATTTCTGATGGTGTGCTGCAACTCCTGCCGGATCAGCAACCTGACAGGATCCTCGCCAGAAACTATATTGCTACGTTTAAGGTCTTGCCTCTGTACGATATTGAAAAATATTATTTGTGCCAGGAAGACCTTATCATGCGTGGGTTAAGCGCAGTCCGCAGTGGTATTCTGGATGCGGAAGTGATATCCGCAAAAGCGATTCGTGAAAAACTGGCTGGCTATGATGTGGTGCTGACATTCTGAGCGATTGGAAGGACGATAATATGCTATATACTGTTGGCCGATCCCCTTATCAATGTGATTTCAATGTGATATTCAATCTGCTTGCCAGTGGTGATGACATACTGTTTATTCAGGATGGCGTACTAGCAAGCATTGATGGTAATTGTTATCTTCCGGCTTTAATTAGTCATGGCGTTACATTGTATGTTCTGAAAGAAGATATTGAGGCGCGGGGATTGGTAGGTCGGATTTCGGACAAAGTGCAAGTTATCGACTATACTGACTTTGTTAACCTGACGGTAAAACACCATCAACAATTCGCTTGGTAGTCAGAGAAAATGTATATTTCTTGACACCCCGGCGAGTCAGCCATAAAATTCCGCGTCCTCGTGTTTTGCCGTCAGGGCAGACAAGAGATTTTATCCGTGTTTACGAAGCAAAAAAACCAGGAGTTTTTTTAATAATGGCAACTATTAACCAGCTGGTGCGCAAACCCCGCAGCATGAAGGTTGCAAAAAGCAACGTTCCTGCTCTGGAAGCTTGCCCACAGAAGCGTGGCGTATGTACTCGCGTATATACCACCACCCCTAAAAAACCAAACTCCGCACTGCGTAAAGTATGTCGTGTGCGTTTGACTAACGGTTACGAAGTTTCTTCCTACATCGGTGGTGAAGGCCACAACTTGCAGGAACACTCCGTAATTTTGATCCGTGGCGGTCGTGTTAAAGACTTGCCAGGTGTGCGTTACCACACTGTGCGCGGCGCACTGGACTGTTCCGGTGTTAAAGACCGTAAACAAGGTCGTTCTAAGTACGGTGCGAAGAAGCCAAAGGCTTAATGGTTCTCCGTTAAGTAAGGCCAAACATTTTCACTTTAATGTCAAAATAAACTCGTAGAGTTTTGGACAACCCTGAATTCGAAACGGAGTATTTCCATGCCACGTCGTCGTGTAATTGGTCAGCGTAAAATTTTGCCAGATCCAAAGTTCGGATCTGAATTACTGGCCAAATTTGTCAATATCCTGATGGTAGATGGTAAAAAATCTACTGCGGAAGCAATTGTATATAGTGCGCTTGAGACCCTGGCTCAGCGTTCTGGTAAAGAACATCTGGAAGCGTTTGAACTCGCACTGGATAACGTGCGTCCAACCGTGGAAGTTAAATCCCGCCGTGTTGGTGGTTCTACTTATCAGGTTCCAGTTGAAGTTCGTCCGGTTCGTCGTAATGCTCTGGCAATGCGCTGGATCGTTGAAGCTGCTCGTAAACGCGGTGATAAGTCTATGGCCCTGCGCCTGGCGAACGAACTATCTGACGCAGCCGAGAATAAAGGCTCTGCTGTTAAGAAACGTGAAGACGTTCACCGTATGGCAGAAGCTAACAAGGCGTTCGCACACTACCGTTGGTAATTCCATTGTAGTGATGATGCCCTGGGTGGCGGCACTGCCACCCAGATTTAAATTGAACGTCCTAGGAATAGAGGAATCAAATGGCTCGTACAACACCCATTGCACGCTACCGTAACATCGGTATCAGTGCACACATCGACGCCGGTAAAACCACCACTACCGAACGTATTCTGTTCTACACTGGTGTAAACCATAAGATCGGTGAAGTTCATGATGGCGCTGCTACTATGGACTGGATGGAACAGGAGCAGGAGCGTGGTATTACCATCACCTCCGCAGCAACAACTGCTTTCTGGTCAGGTATGGCTAAGCAGTTTGACGCGCACCGTATCAATATCATTGACACCCCAGGACACGTTGACTTCACTATCGAAGTAGAACGTTCCATGCGTGTTCTTGACGGTGCGGTCATGGTTTATTGTGCGGTTGGTGGTGTTCAGCCACAGTCTGAAACCGTATGGCGTCAGGCGAATAAATATAAAGTTCCACGTATTGCGTTCGTTAACAAAATGGACCGTATGGGAGCGAATTTCTTACGCGTTGTTGAGCAGATCAAAACTCGTTTGGCTGCAAACCCAGTACCTCTGCAATTGGCAATTGGTGCAGAAGATGGCTTCACCGGTGTTGTTGACTTGGTGAAAATGAAAGCTATCAACTGGAACGATGAAGATCAGGGAACTTCTTTCACTTATGAAGATGTTCCGGCTGATATGCAGGATCTGGCTGAAGAATGGCGTAACAACTTGGTTGAAGCCGCTGCGGAAGCATCAGAAGAGCTGATGGAAAAATACCTCGGCGGTGAAGAGCTGACTGAAGAAGAGATCAAAGCTGGCCTGCGTCATCGTGTTATGACTAACGAAATCATCTTGGTTACCTGTGGTTCTGCATTTAAGAACAAAGGTGTTCAGGCAATGTTGGATGCCGTTATTGAGTACCTGCCGGCACCAACTGACGTTGAATCTATTAAAGGTCTTCTGCCAGATGGTAAAGATACCCCGGCAGAGCGTCATTCTGACGATAACGAACCGTTCTCGGCACTGGCGTTTAAAATCGCTACTGACCCATTCGTTGGTAACCTGACCTTCTTCCGTGTCTACTCTGGCGTGGTTAATTCCGGTGATACTGTTCTTAACCCAGTGAAAGACAAAAAAGAGCGTTTCGGCCGTATCGTTCAGATGCATGCTAACAAGCGTGAAGAGATCAAAGAAGTTCGCGCAGGCGATATCGCAGCTGCGATCGGTCTGAAAGACGTGACTACTGGTGATACTCTGTGTGATATCAGTTCTCCAATCATTCTGGAGCGTATGGAATTCCCAGAGCCGGTAATCTCTGTTGCGATTGAGCCAAAAACTAAAGCCGACCAGGAAAAAATGGGTATCGCTTTAGGTCGTCTGGCTCAGGAAGACCCATCATTCCGCGTGTCTACCGATGAAGAATCCGGCCAGACTATTATCGCGGGCATGGGTGAGCTTCACTTAGACGTTCTGGTTGACCGTATGCGTCGTGAGTTCAAAGTTGAAGCGAACGTCGGTAAACCTCAGGTTGCTTACCGTGAAACCATCCGTACTACTGTTGAGCAAGAAGGTAAATTTGTTCGTCAGTCTGGTGGTCGTGGTCAGTTTGGTCACGTATGGCTGCGTATTGAGCCAATGGAAGCAGGTGGTCCAGGCTACCAATTCGCTAACGAAATTGTTGGCGGTGTTGTTCCTAAAGAATATATCCCTGCGGTAGATAAGGGTATTCAGGAGCAAATGAAAAATGGTGTTCTGGCTGGTTACCCGATTGTTGACGTTAAAGTGGCATTGTTCGATGGTTCTTACCACGAAGTTGACTCCTCTGAAATGGCGTTCAAAATCGCAGGTTCTATGGGCTTCAAAGAAGGCTTCATGAAAGCGAAACCAGTTCTGCTGGAACCTATCATGAAAGTTGAAGTTGAAACTCCAGAAGACTACATGGGTGACGTTATCGGTGACCTGAATCGTCGTCGTGGTATGATCGACGGTATGGAAGATCTTGCTACCGGTAAAATCGTACGTGCTCAGGTACCATTATCTGAAATGTTTGGTTATGCTACTGACCTGCGTTCTCAGACCCAAGGTCGTGCTTCTTACTCCATGGAGTTCCTGAAGTACAATGAAGCGCCGAGCAACGTCGCTCAGGCTATTATCGAAGCTCGTAAAGCTAAATAAGCTTTTCGGGTTTAATATCTAGATTTAGCTCCCTCCTCACATAACGAGGGAGCGATATTAAGGAATAGAGTCGTGTCTAAAGAAAAATTTGAACGTAAAAAACCGCACGTTAACGTTGGTACTATCGGCCACGTTGACCATGGTAAAACTACCCTGACTGCTGCTATCACTACTGTACTGGCTAAAACCTACGGTGGT
>NZ_JBEJZY010000025.1:0-73257 GCF_040256935.1 Photorhabdus viridis | reverse complement strand
CCGAAATGCCATCATTTTGTCCGGGGAACTCTGGTGCTCGATCACGCAATACACGTAACCGTCACCCTGCGCCGTTTTCAATGAATACAAAATGTCGGAATAATGCGCCCGTAGATTGTCTTCAATAAACGATCCTGATTCCAACCGCAGTGTATCCAGATCACAAACTGCCCGTAATGTCGCAGGCAAATGAATCTCCAGGAAGTCTCTGGCCGTATCGATATGACTTAAAAACTTTTTAAAAACAGCATCATGCGGTGTTTGTGTATTTTTTCTCTTCATCAGTGAATGGTAGCATACTTTCTTTTATATTGAAGGAATATTAAGCAAGAAACCGAGCTGACTGAGATGTCTTAAATTTTCTTTGACAAAAATGTTGATCGTATCTCAGATATTTTTATTTTCTTCTTAAGCGAAGTTCAGGTTATTTAATTCGCAATAAAATAAGCAGCTAAACTTTTTTATCAGATAGATGAATTACCACATGGCAGGGTAAACAAAGTGGAATCCCGCCATGGGCTCATACCAGAGACCATTTTGAGAGCGAAAATAAGCGTTGACGATAAAAACAAAATGACTTTTTTATCGTCAAGCGTTGGGAAAGAATATGGATTGAACGCTAGTTACCGAAGTACACATTATGGTAATGCATGATTGAAAACATATCGGGACGAATCCCAAACAGGCCAAGCGCAGTGATCACTAATTTTGTGTATTCGCCGCACGAATTTGCTCTGCTTCCGGGTGGCAATCCACAAGGAACATCATCATCTCAGTAGCATCTTTGCTCAAGTAGAAGCGCACCATCTTTTCGTTGAACTCATGTAGTTTCGCCGCAGGTACGCTGATTGCATCGATGCCATTCGACATCAAAATACCGTTCATCATGAAACGCGAAGTACGTTTGTTACCATCGAAAAAGAATTGCTGTAATGCCCCAAAGAGGAAAAATACGGCCCCCTTTTCGAAAGGCTGACATTCATCCAATGCCGCCATACCGGCTTGAAAAATGCGGTTCAATTCTGGTGCATCGAGTACAGTAGGTAACGGAGTATGCCGACCATACTCACCCAAACTGACATCTGGAGTGTAATTTATCTCCTGCCCTTCTCCACGGAACCGTCCCCACTCCAAGGCTTCGTTGCGGGCAACTATGCTGTAAAGTTCAGTAAATGTAGCTTTGGTCAACTCAAATTGACCTTTTTTCACCAGAGATAACAATCGTTTAGAACTTTTTGCGAGATTCAGTACTTGCTCCTGATCAGAAACCTTCCTACCACCGACAGTTACACCGTCCAATAATGTCTTCACTTCCGGGAAAGTAAAAGGATTGCCTTCAAGCACGCTGGCATCCCAAACAAATTCTGGCAACATCCGGTGAAAACGGAAGCATACCCGTTCAATGGAGTAAATCGGGACAATAAGAGGAACAGCAGACCGGTCCCAACGAAATCCCAGGACGTTGAAAAGCTTCATTGTTGCTCATCCTTTTTACTATTTCGAATGCGATAAATTATAAGTAAAACACAGTAAAAGACCACCTCGCCAGACTTTCCCGCCAGAGACGATAGAGCGCAGTTTTGTAGATGCGAAGCCGTACACGGACACCGTTATTTTTAACAAGGTTTGTCAGCGGTCTGACTATTTACCATGTAAATTGTGTTCCATATACTGTCAATTATTCATTGTTTCATAAACATAAATGAGGTTTTGGCTGACAAGCTGCAACATGCGCGGCCCTTGGTGGCCGCCTAGTTGCGAATATGATTTGCTTTGTTTCCGCTAACCTTGGTGTAGCAATCCTACCTGCCAATGTAGCGAAAATTGCCCACGACTTGGTAGCGATTCCTTTCTGGAAACAGACGCGACACAATCACAATACTGCACCAACTGAATCGCTGGCGCAGTATCTTACTAATTTGCCCCTACACCGCCGGGAATACCGGTAACAGCAGATAGAGCTTAATCACAATCGCGTTAACAATATCGATAAAGAACGCGCCGACCATCGATTAGGTAATAACCCCTGCATATATATGTCTAAATATTAGACATGAGACACATGCGGTTTAAATAACGGGGTCAATTTAGAAATATCAACCGTCTTTTCTGCTTTATCAAGGCTATAAGATTCTTGCAGTTTCAACCACAACCGTGGAGAACTACCAAGTACTTTAGATAACTTTACCGCCATTTCTGGCGTGACTGCCGCTTTACACGAAACTAAACGTTGAGCCGTAGACGGAGCAACATTTAATGCCCGCGCAAGATCACGAATTCCCAAGCCTAGCTCTTCCAAAGAATCAGCAATAATTTCGCCTGGATGAGGGGGATTGAACATTTTCATTAGTGATAATCCTCATAGTTAACGATATACGCATCACCGTCGATAAATTCGAATGTAATACGCCAGTTCCCAGAAACAGTAATTGCCCACTGCCCTCTCCTATCTCCCGTCAAAGGATGTAAGTTGTATCCAGGAAAATTGATTTCCCCTACATCCTCTGCATCGTTAATAACAGCAAGTCGTTGACGGAGTTTGTTTACATGCTGAGGGTTAATTCCAACAGAAACACCTTTTTCAAAAAACTGGCGCAGCCCCTTATGCCTGAAACTCTTTATCATTCCTTACCGCTCCTCGTTGCGCCACAAGGAACAATGTAACAAAGTGTTCCTTACGGAACAACTCCATATCAGAGTAAACCAATTCAGGTACATCATAGATAAGGAATAGGAAAGGCTGAAACACAATCACAATACTGCACCAACTGAATCGCTGGCGCAGTATCTTACTAATTCGCCCCTACACCGCCGGGAATACCGGTAACAGCAGATAGAGCTTAATCACAATCGCGTTAACGATATCGATAAAGAACGCGCCTACCATCGGCACCACCAGAAACGCCACATGAGATGGTCCAAAGCGATCGGTAATCGCCTGCATGTTCGCAATAGCGGTAGGTGTTGCCCCTAAGCCGAAACCACAGTGACCCGCCGCCAGAACCGCAGCATCATAGTTTTTACCCATCACCCGATAGGTGATAAAAATTGCATACAACGCCATGACGATGGCTTGGATGGTGAGGATAACCAACATTGGCAATGCCAGTGACGCCATCTGCCACAGTTTCAGGCTCATTAATGCCATTGCCAGGAACAGTGAAAGACTCACGTTACCCAGTACAGAAACCGCCCGGTCAAAGACCCGGTAAAAACCTAACACCGACAAACTGTTACTCAGGATAACCCCGATAAATAACACACAAACGAATGTCGGTAATTCAAACCATGTACCTTGCAGAAGTTCAGACACAAAATTACCTGCCATCAGACAGATGGCGATCAATGCGATTGTTTCCAACATGACCAACGCGGTGATCATCCGACCGGTATAAGGTTTTTCAAATGCGGTTGGTACTTCCGTATCATCTGACCTCAAACCCGGAGTTTGGGTGTTTCTCACCAGAAAACGAGCAACTGGACCACCAATCAAACCACCCAGTACTAAACCGAAAGTCGCACAGGCCATTGCCACTTCTGTCGCATTTTCAAAACCATAACGCTCACTAAACAGTTTACCCCACGCAGCCCCCGTACCATGACCACCAGACAACGTAACAGACCCCGCCAGCAAGCCCATTAGTGGGTCCAGTCCTAGCAGTTCAGCCAACGCGATACCCACCGTGTTCTGAACCAACAACAAGCCAACAACGACGAAGACAAAAGTGAAAAGAACCTTACCTCCCGCTTTCAGGCTGGAGAGATTCGCGTTCAAGCCGATAGTAGCGAAGAAAGTTAACATCAAAGGGTCTTTAAGAGACAAATCAAAGTTGATTTCCCAACCAGTCGTTTGCTTCAGTATTAAAAGAATCAGTGCAACTAACAGGCCACCCGCGACAGGTTCAGGAATGGTGTATTTTTCAAGAAATGGAACTGATTGTACAAGTTTACGCCCAAGTAATAGTACTAATGCGGACGCAACGAGCGTGCCATAAACATCAAGATGATACATCTATGTACCCCAGCTATATTGTTAAAATTATGTAAGTTATTACGACGTTATACTCATCCTTTAGAAAACGCCAAAAGCAGGCAACGCTGGATTAGAAAAAAAATCTGCAACAAACACAAGTTAAAACATATAAAAATGTGACCAGAGTGAATCATGATAAAGAATAGAATTTTTACGCAAACGATTGCTTTTGCGCAATTGATCATTAAAATGCGTTTTTTGTCAGTCCGGAATTTCACACCATGTTCACTTCATCCCCTGAACAAGCTGCAACAATATCCCCGAAAAAATCAGACAGTGAATTGATTTATCGCCTGGAAGATCGGCCACCGCTGCTACAAACGTTGTTTGCTGCTTGCCAGCATTTACTGGCAATGTTTGTCGCGGTTATCACACCAGCAATTTTAATCTGTCAGGCGCTGGGGCTGCCTGCTCACGATACACAGCGGATTATCAGCATGTCCCTGTTCGCCTCAGGGTTAGCTTCATTAATTCAGATCCGAACCTGGGGGCCTGTCGGTTCTGGTTTACTTTCTATTCAAGGAACCAGTTTTAACTTTGTTTCTCCATTAATTATGGGCGGTCTGGCACTCAAAAACGGTGGGGCAGATATCCCGACTATGATGGCAGCACTATTCGGTACTCTAATGTTGGCATCCATGACAGAAATTCTGTTATCCCGCGTATTACATCTGGCCCGGAGAATTATCACGCCGCTGGTTTCCGGTGTTGTTGTAATGATTATCGGTTTGTCTCTGATTCAGGTTGGATTAACTTCTATCGGTGGCGGATTCTCTGCTATCGAAAATCATACTTTTGGTTCTCCAGATAATCTGTTTCTGGCAGGTGTTGTGTTAGCGGTGATTGTTTTGTTGAACCGCCAGCGTAATCCTTACCTACGTGTCGCTTCTCTGGTAATTGCAATGGCGGTTGGTTATGTTGTCGCCTGGCTAATGGGGATGCTGCCACAAGCAACGGTACCGGAGAATAGTTCATTGATAACGATTCCTACGCCACTCTATTATGGTCTTTCCTTTGACTGGAATCTGCTGATCCCATTAATGCTGATTTTTATGGTCACTTCACTGGAAACCATCGGCGATATTACCGCAACGTCTGACGTTTCAGAGCAACCGGTCAGCGGGCCTCTATATATGAAGCGTATTAAAGGCGGTGTTTTAGCTAACGGCCTAAATTCTATGCTTTCTGCCGTATTCAATACTTTCCCGAATTCTTGCTTTGGACAGAATAACGGAGTTATCCAGCTAACCGGCGTTGCCAGCCGTCATGTAGGTTATGCTGTGGCGCTGATGCTGATTCTGTTAGGTCTGTTTCCTGCGGTGGCAGGATTTGTACAACAGATCCCTGAACCGGTATTGGGAGGGGCTACTATCGTGATGTTCGGTACAATTGCTGCGTCCGGTGTCCGTATCGTTTCCAGAGAGGCACTTAACCGCCGGGCAATTATGATTATTGCACTCTCTTTAGCGGTTGGGATGGGCGTTGCTCAACAGCCACTGATTTTACAATTCGCGCCTGACTGGCTGAAAACACTACTCTCTTCCGGTATTGCCGCTGGTGGTCTGACAGCTATCATTCTTAATCTGGTATTTCCTCAGGAAAAATAATATCCGCCGAGAAATCCAATATCAGGTTGCAGATACCCAACTCAATAATCACGCACATCAAATCATAGTCGTGCGTGATTATGGTTTAGCCTAGCGACTGGAAGGCCAAATAAAATCGTCACCAATCCAACCATTAAGATCGTATTCACTCATACACTGCTCAGCAAATCCCTTAAATTGATCCGCTAAACCTGACTTTTGGGCAGACAATAGCAAATCTACTCTTGTCATTTCATGGTTGCCAGCGTAATTGCGTTCATATAATTCATGCCTGCTGGCAAATTCAGTACCGATCGAATCCCAAATCAGTTTCATTAGCTTTGTACGCTCAACGGCATTGTAACCGTTTGAGCCACGCATATATTTATTGAGATAAGGAGAAAGTTCCGGGTTGGCAAAATCGCTAGCATGAGAGTTAACGTAAATTAAAGCACTCCCTAAATCCTGCTCGACAATTTCTCTTACCCGTGGATAACCTACCGTCATAAACCAACGATACGCCATCCCATAATCAGCGTTAGGTAATACGGCATCCCCACTCCACGGCTGCGGGGATTTAACCATCGCATCGCTGATAGCCCAAAACATATTGCGCCATGCCAGTACCTCGCCAACACGTGTTTGCACACCACGAAAATCCTGTGTACCCGTAGCTTCAACACCTTTAATAATTAATCCACACAGAAAATCAAATTTAACAGCCAACCGGGTTACGCCATGCAGCATAGCACGAGTCAAAAAGCCGGAGTCGAAAAAAAATGACGAGGCTTTATCTACATCACCATAGATAAATATGTTTTCCCAAGGAACTTTCACTTTATCCAGAATAATAATGGTATCGTTTTCATCAAAGCGGGAAGAGAGTGGGTAATCAAAAGGACTGCCCATTTTATTAGCCATCAGGGAATAAGAAGGACGACAGACTAATTTCAGTCCCGGAGCATTCATCGGCGTTGTAAAAACTAACGCAAATTCCCGTTTCTTTATCGGTAAACCATAATGACCAATAAAGTTATAGTGATTAATCGCCGACCCCGTGGCAACAACTTTAGCGCCGCTGACAATTAATCCATCATCACACTCTTTTTCAACGTGCATGCAAACATCACCAATTTCATCAGCGGGTAAATGACGATCTATTGGCGGGTTAATAATTGCGTGATTCCAGTAGAGCACTTTTTCCTGTGAACGGGTATACCAGGTTTTCGCATTATCAGCAAAATCACCATAGAACTCCGAATTTGCGCCCAGAGTGGTAAGAAACGAAGCCTTATAATCAGGGCTTCGCCCTAACCAACCGTAACTCATGCGCGACCACGCAGCAATAGCATCACGATCAGCAATTAAATCCTGCTGTGAACGCGGTACACGGAAAAAGGGATGTGTCACGCCACTACTTCCTGTATCAGTCGGGGTAGTCAGTACGTCACGATGAGCAGGATCATGCAAAGCATCATAAAGTTTCGCCACCGCGCGGGCTGGATTTTGAAAAGCAGGGTGATTGGCAATATCGTTGATACGTTCACCATAAGCCCAGATTTCCCGCCCATCATTCAGACCATCCAGAAACTCCTTTCCATTAAGTGGGCGGGTTATGCGGATACTACTTTGATTCGACGATTCTTGTTTCATGCTTTCTGACATAGTAGATTCCTTACGTTATTTATTTGCTGGAAGATGAGTGAAAGTGAACAATGAAGCCTTATTTCAATCATCAGTCAAACTGAGAAAGTAATAGAAGGAATTACGAGAAAAATCATTATCCAACTTATGACCATCCATTAATACATTAATTCATTCGAATATCATTGGCTATATTTTAATATTATAAGACATAGACTTAATAATCACCAATGCAATTATTTACAAATTCAGACAAGCGCCATAACACCTTAATAAAAAAACAATTTATTATTAGATACAAAAATACAATTAAGTAAAAATTAATATCTAGGAACTATTTTAATACAATAAAACAACTAATAATTCCTTGTTTTTTTCTTACCCCAACTTATGAAATTATTATAATTTACAACTAATATAGTTATTTATTGGTAATTTTGTTTTATCGTTCAATTATGCAGGCGTTACAAATAATCATTTCTCTTTGCTCATAACTTTTATTCACCATCTCTTGAGTGAACACAAAAATTACGGCATAAAAGGAAGCTATAAGCTGATTAAACTGGAATCTGATGATGAGATGGTTAGGAAAATTGCTGGTTACTCTGTCATTACTGCTAATACTGACAGTAGTCACTCTTTATGTCGTTATTCAGACAAGCTGGGGCGCTCGCCAATTGAGTCAATGGCTCAGTAATAACAGTGATTATCAGGTTCAGATTGGCAATATCGAACATCATTGGTCACAACCCGGCACCCTGACATTCACCAATATCGCCCTTAGCAATAAACAACACTCTTTCACCTTAGAAGCTCAGGTTGCGGCATTCGATTTCAATTGGCAGCAACTCACTTCCCCGCGTCATTTCCACCGTCTGTTATTGCAACAAGGCCAATTAGCGATAAAAGGTCAGCAAAAATCCTTACCTTTTAGCGCCAATATCCTGCAACTCAATCAAATGTCTATTCAGTCAGAAAATGCAGACTGGCAGATCCAAGGACAAAATATTACCGGCGGCATCACTCCCTGGAACCCTCAATCAAATGGACTGGCAGGAAGCGGGAAATTTCAGTTCAGTGCCGATAAGCTGAACTTAAATGATATTTCTCTTGAAAAGGTGGTTATGCAAGGGAATAGCCAACGCAATACACTGATTATCAATTCATTTGGTGCAACATTGGCACGCGGTTCGGTATCCGGTAATGGGCAACGTCTACCCGATGGGAGCTGGCAGTGGGATAATTTACTTATCAGTGATATTCGCTGGCAAACTTCAATGACACTTGAAGAATTATTGCTGAAAACCAGCAAACTACCCGCAGTGAACATTAAAGATCTGAGCCTCACTAATGCCAAACTGGAAGGTAAAAGCTGGTCTGCTAATTATCTGGATGCCACAGTAAAAAATATCGGTTTGGTTAACGGGAATTGGCAAGGGAAAGAAGGAATTATTGATTTCAACGTCATGGATACTACGCTGAATGATCTTCATGTCACCGACGCCATTGGTCACCTTATTCTTGCCGGAAATGAGCTTAATATTTCCAATCTTACTGCCCGCTGGGAAAAGGGATTATTCCACATCAAAGCGCAATGGAACCAACAAACAAAGCAATTCAAAATCGCAAATGCAACGGTTGCGGGTTTAGCTTATACCTTGCCGCAAAATTGGCATCAGTTACTGAAACAATCATTGCCTGAATGGATATCCGGCTTTTCCATTAACGGGCTGACGATCAATAACAGCCTATTGATTGACATTAATCCCGATTTTCCATTCCAGCTTACCGCTCTTAATGGTTATATCCATAATGTGGAATTACTGAAAGAGGGAAGATGGGGGATTTGGAGCGGATCTTCAAACCTGAATGCCACCAGCGCAACATTCAACAAAGTTGAATTAAACCGCCCTTACCTTAAATTACACACAGAGGGAAATAAACTCATCCTCGACCAATTAGATGCCTCTGTTGATGATGGATTGCTGAAAATTAAAGGCACAGTAGACCAACAAACACAGAAGCCATTTACTTTAGATTTTCAGGGAATGGATGCGGATTTAACTATTTTGCATCAATGGGGCTGGGCCCCGTTGAAATTACAGGGCAAAGGCAATTTCACTCTGCGGATACAAGGAGATCTTTCTGCTGACGACGTGAAAAGCTCCATCAATGGCATACTTGATGCTACTGATAAACAATCAGGCAAAGAAACTCAAACCATCAATAAAGGGCAGATATCTACAATGGGCTTTGACATCCTCCCTACCTGAAAGTAAGGGGCTTTCCGCGAAAAGCATGGTGACAAGCAGTTTTAATACGGTATTAATAACAGAAATAGCTGATTTATCATGCTGAAAGGGTTTTAAATCCTGTTTAAATGCAGATGAATATCGAATTTTGAGCATATTTTATTTAAAAATTTCATCCCAAAATTCATCTACGGTATCTACACTTGTACCACCACCACTTTCTAGCTCACGGATCGCCGCCTGCGTTGTGGCATTAGGAATGCGGCGTTCCTTTGTCGCTCTGGTTAATACCAGGCGGACAAAACTAGACATATCCAAACTGTTATCCTGAGCAGCTCTCACTACCGCATTTTTTAATTCTTCGGGAACACGAACTTTTAATATGGCCGTCTTCATAGTATCCCCCTCTTCTGACTGTTTGCTCCCTTATCGCAGGACTATTGTGGACACAAATCAAGATTGTCAGATTAATAAACACACAAAGTCTGTATTCTATAGAACTAAATACCACCAGTGGCATATTTGATGCCACTGTAAAACCTAAGCTATCGCCGTGTAAGCGTTTGGCAGCACTATATAAGTGCCGGTAAACACGGCACCCAGCCCATGATCACCACTCACCGTCACTTCCAACTTCACTCTCGCTTTGCTGCCCTGAGCAAGACGAGCCAAATCGCCGCTCATATTTTTAAGATCCGCAACAGATTTTGGCCTGCCAATAACAGGCTTTTTGTAACGAATATCAGCATCAGCCAGAATAATATCGCCCCCCAATTGGCGTTCTTGTAACAACAACCAAATCAACCCCCAGCCAGTCAGTGTTGCCAGTGAGAACAGACTACCCGCAAAGAGAGTTTGGTGAGGATTTTGATTCCCTGCTTCCGGCATCGTGGTAATAAAACTCTGGCCGGTATATTGAGAGATCCGCACACCCATTTTCTCACTGAGGGGAATATGTTTGTACCAGGCTTTTTGCAGTTCATTGCACCAATCCGGCCGGTGAAGAATATCATCAAGTGTCGCAACAGGTTTGATCATCAGAAAATGGCGAACCGGTGTCGTTTGCGGGCTGGTAATTGGCCCGCGATTTTCGAACCCCAGTTTACTGAAAAAGTCTACCGCATGTTCACGGGCGCTGCATACTACCCGTTTCACACCTTCCTGACGGGCAACAGATTCCAGGGCCATTGCGATCAGTTTTCCCAGCCCTTTGCCTTGCACATGAGGATGTACTGCCAGAAAACGGATCGCACCTTCGCTATCCGCGTTGATATATAAACGCCCTACCGCCACCGGGTTACCTTTCTCATCCACAACCATCTGGTGATGAGCTATGGTGTCATAACCATCTTTCTCAGAGCCTACAGGTAGATGCAATGGCTTACGCAACATTTCCCAACGAAATTGATAATATGCTTCCAGTTCTTGTTCTGTTTCAGGTACTCGCAGATGATACATAGAAACTGCCCCTTTCTTTTGATCATGATGTGTAATCGGGGGTAATTGCGCTTTACTGGCTGCTTTTCGTGGTTATACCTGCAACCAGAAAGTGACTGGTCCATCGTTTGTCAAACTGACTTTCATATCGGCTGCAAACCGCCCAATTTCTGTTTTTATACCACTTTGGCGGCATCGTTCAACAAAATAGCGATATAATTCATCAGCCTTATCCGGGCTTGCGCCACCAGAAAAACTGGGGCGCATTCCCTTTTGAGTATCAGCAGCCAGGGTAAACTGGGAAACAACCAGCAAACTGCCGCCAATCTGCTGGACATTCAGATTCATTTTGTCCTGCTCATCACTGAATACCCGATATCCTATCACTTTCTCACATAACCGTTTTGCTTTCTGTTGATCATCTTCTTGTTCAACGCCCAGCAATACCAGCAAACCGTGACCAATTGCCCCAACAGTTTCATCCTCAACAACAACATTCGCTTGTGTTACCCGCTGGATTAACGCAATCATACTTTTCCTTAAATATTAGCATCAGCACACTATCTCCCATTATCAGTTCAACGACTCAATCTATTCAGAAAAACCGATTGCTTTGAAATAATCCGGTACTGTCTGCCGGTCAATAACATGAACACTATTTATGCCTAACGTACCGGCTACCGCCACATTTTCCAGTACATCATCAAAAAATACCGCCTGCTCCGGTGAGAAACCTTCCGCCTCAAGAACATATTTGAAAATATCAGGTTCAGGTTTACGCATTGCCAAATCCTGGGACAGATAGAGGTAATCAGCCGATGCCGCAATTTCCGGGTAATGATGCGGCCAATAATCCTGGTGCAGGCGGTTTGTGTTGGATAACACCACAACCCGATGCCCTGTTTCACGTAATTTATTCATTATCTGAATGACTTCAGGCCGAATATCAATAAAAATAGCATGCCATCCGGCGGCAAATTGCTCAAAGCTGAGTGAAATATTCATTTCCTGACATAAAGTATCAGCGAACTCCAGATCAGTAATTTGACCACGCTCATGTTTTTCAAACGTTTCTCCCATAGAGAAACTTTTCGTCAACGTCGCAAGAGGTGTGCCGCTCAAATTACTCCAGACAGCTAAAACTCTTTTAAAATCAATATCAATAATCACATTACCCATATCGAAGATATATAGCATGACCACCTCCTGGTTAATTAATGATTTTTTACTTTAATCGTATTTCTAATTAGAAAACAGTACAGAAAAGCAAAAAGAGAATTACTTCACGGTATTTTTCTTATGAAACGATAAAGTAGGCTCCAGATAAAAAAAGTAGAGTAAGGTGTTATTTTATGTTGTTGTTCCTCCTTTGTATTGGGCTTCTTCTGGCAGGATATTTCATATACGGCAAGATTGTCGAAAAGATATTCACCATTCAACCAGAAAGAAAAACCCCCGCGCTTTCTATGGCAGATGGTGTCGACTATGTCGCGATGTCCACACCAAAAGTTTGGCTAATTCAGTTACTTAATATTGCTGGTGTCGGCCCTATCTTCGGCCCGATTCTTGGTGCCCTCTATGGCCCACTTGCCATGCTGTGGATCGTATTCGGTTGTATCTTTGCCGGCGCAGTACACGATTATTTCTCTGGTATGCTCAGTGTTCGTGCTCGGGGAGCATCAGTACCCGTCATTGTCGGTAATGAACTGGGCAAGACCATGAAGCATTTCATGAATATCTTTGCTGTCATTCTACTGATGCTGGTTGGTGTGGTATTTGTTCTGAGTCCGGCAGGCTTACTGAACAACTTACTGAAAGAAGCTATCGGCTGGGATAACATTGCTATCTGGGTTGGCGTTATTTTTGCTTACTATATTCTCGCAACAATGGTCCCCATTGATAAAATCATCGGCCGCCTCTACCCGCTATTTGGTGCATTGTTGCTGTTTATGTCTGTCGCACTAATGGTTGGTTTGGCTATGAGCGATAAGCCCTTCTACTCACAAGGATTAGATTTCACCACTAACTTTAACCCAAAAGACTTGCCTGTTTGGCCGTTGTTGTTTGTCACGATTGCCTGTGGCGCTATCTCCGGTTTCCACGCTACTCAGTCCCCACTGATGGCGCGTTGTATGCAGAATGAGAAAAATGGCCGTTTTGTGTTCTACGGCGCCATGATTGGTGAAGGTATTATCGCCCTGATCTGGTGTACGCTAGGTCTGAGCTTCTATGAAGACACTAACGCACTACAAGCGGTGATTGATCAGGGGACTGCATCTCTGGTGGTTCATGAAGTTTCTACTTCGCTGCTGGGCACTGTCGGCGGTATTCTGGCTATCCTTGGCGTGGTGATTCTGCCAATTACTTCCGGCGATACGGCATTCCGGTCTGCCCGCCTTATTATCGCTGAATTCCTGAATATTCCTCAGCAAAAAATGACCAAGCGCCTGTTATTAAGTGTGCCCATGTTTATTGTCGGTTATCTGATTACCAAAACCGATTTTAATATCATCTGGCGCTATTTCGGTTGGGCGAACCAAACTACGGCAATGGTTATGTTGTGGGCGGCATCAGCCTGGTTGCTACGCCGCGATAAATTCCACTGGATCACCACCCTGCCAGCCATGTTTATGACTGCCGTGTGCTTCACCTATCTGGCATTCGCTCCTGAAGGTTTTGCTCTGGATTGGAATATCTCTGTCGTTATCGGCCTGGCGGCAATGGTGATTGTCACGCTTGTCTTCTTTGCGAAAGTTCACGCTAAATCAGCTTCTGATGATATAGAAGCCGAAGCATTAAATGAGTAAAAATATTAAATAGTAATAGCAGCCCCTCACGGTAAAACGTTGAGGGGTTTTCATTCCCGTTATCAAGTATTCGCCACAAGGTATATTAAAAGCCAACCACCCCTCGTATTTCAGCCTTCTCAAAAGAAAATACTCTCTATCAGCGACTCATAGCTCTCGCAGAGAATTGATGCTAAAGGAATTTTTTACCAAGAAGGATTTACCACTATCTTATGCAATATAGCATTGCTATATACAAAAATCAGATTATAATTATTTTAATGCAATATGACTGAGGTAATAAATATGCACCCAAGTAAAGTTTTCATAAGCAACCGCACACAAAATGTCAGGATACCTGCTGATGTTAGATTCCCTGATAATGTTAAAAACGTTATGGTCAGAGCAATCGGTAAAGAAAGAATCATTTCCCCGATAGAAAATGTCTGGGATAGCTTCTTCATGAGTGATGAACGCCCAACCGATGATTTCCTACCTGAAAGGGCATCTCAACACCAATCAGAACGTGAGGCGTTTTAATGTTTAAGTATATGTTAGACACCAATATCGCTATCTATGTAATTAAACGTCGCCCTGTTGAGGTATTAGAAAAATTTAATATCAATGCAGCACGTATGGTTGTATCAAGTATTACACTAGCCGAACTGATACACGGAGCAGAAAAAAGCTCTTTTCCTGAAAAAAATTTAAAAACTGTTGAAGATTTTATATCTCGCCTCACAGTAGTCACTTACGATGAAAAGGCGGCTTATCACTACGGCGCTATTCGTGCAAGCCTTGAGAAGAAAGGCACTCCAATAGGTATTAATGACTTACATATTGCAAGCCACGCCAGAAGTTCAGGACTCATTGTAATCACTAACAATGAAAAGGAATTCAACCGCGTAGATGGGTTAATTGTAGAAAATTGGATAGATTGAACCGTCTTAAATACAACTCCACCAGTAATGATAATAAATGGGAAAACCTTAAAACAGGGGTGCAATTCACCTCTCATAATCATTGCCTACTTAACTATTAAATAAAAAACAGCTAATTAAAGCATAAACAGCCCCTTCAAATAGAATCACACTCATTATTCCAAGTGATGGCAAATACAATAAAAATTGACTACAATTATTATTTGCAGCACGGTACGAATAGACCAGCAGAGAGTTGACCTCATTAACAGCACCAAAGTGTTTCTTTATGGTCAACCGGTCTTTGGATGATTGATCGCTTATATCGAAGCAAGCAATATCAAGCTTGATATTATGAATTCCTCCCCTGAAGAAGACTATCTATTCAGGCGAAGGTTTTGAATATTTTTAGCATTATAGGAGAGTGAACCATGTACATGTTTTTACCGTTTTTGATCGCATTATTTGCGGTCATAACCACCTTGGTTGGAAAGAATAAAACTAGCTATGCTCTATGGGGTCTCCTCTTGGTAACTACCATAGCCTGGTTTATTCATCATGCGACTGATTCGCTGAATCTGTCTTTTTAACGGGAGACAATTTAATGAATCAGGTATTAGCAACAAAACAGACGATCAGCTACGGCATAATATTCAACATCATTGGGTTACTTGGTATCAGTGCTGCACTTACCGTTGCTTTCTATTATCAACTGGTCCTTTCCGAACTCCCTTGCCCATTATGTCTGCTACAGCGGACAGGTATGATCATGATAGGGTTTGGTTTCCTGTTTAATCTCCGTTTTGGTATAAAAAGCGCACATTATGGCATCGCGCTTATCGGCAGTATCGTGACCGGAATTATTGCAATCCGACAAGTGTTTTTACACATAACACCCGGCGATATCGGTTATGGTTCTGCACTTTTTGGTATACATTTTTATACTTGGGCTCTCATCTCCTCAGTTATCGCTATTATCGCCATATCAGTCATGCTGATATTGAAAAGTCTGGAAAAAACGACCGAAGAAAAAGAAAGTAAGTCTGTTTTCGGTCAGATTATTATTGGGATATTTGTCGTATTGATTACAGCAAATTTGATCTCTACCATTTTGGAGTGTGGCGGCGGGCAATGTGATGACAACCCAACGTATTATCAATTGCTGGGTAAATAATCTCAGATCTATTTAACTGAATAAATAGATCCCAAAAAACTCAGGGCGCCATTGGCGCCCTAAGCATTTGTATAGCAGAAAAGATTATGCTTCTTTGCTGCGATGCGCACGACGACGGTCGTTTTCTGTCAGATGGCGTTTACGCAGGCGAATCGACACAGGAGTCACTTCTACCAGCTCGTCATCATCAATAAACTCCAGAGCCTGTTCCAGGGTTTTCTTAATATGTGGAGACAAGGTTGTCGCTTCGTCAGTACCAGACGCACGGACGTTTGTCAGTTTCTTACCTGTCAGGCAGTTAACTGTCAGGTCATTGGAACGGGAGTGAATACCGATCACCTGGCCTTCATACACTTCCGCACCATGACCGAGGAACAACTTACCACGATCCTGCAAGCTGTAAAGCGCATAAGCAACCGCTTTACCCTGACCATTGGAAATCATCACACCGTTCTGACGGCGACCGATTTCACCCGCACGAATATCATCATAGTGACTGAATGTTGCATACAACAGGCCAGTACCCGAAGTCATGGTCAGGAACTCAGTCCGGAAGCCAATCAAACCACGGCTTGGAATAATGTAATCAAGGCGCACACGGCCTTTACCGTCTGGCAACATATCGCGCAGATCAGCTTTACGCTCACCCAGCGCCTGCATCACATTACCCTGATGCTGCTCTTCAATATCCAGAGTCACCTGCTCGAATGGCTCTTGTTTGCGGCCATCGATCTCACGGAAGATAACTTTCGGACGGGATACCGCCAGTTCAAAACCTTCACGGCGCATGTTCTCAATCAGAACAGATAAGTGCAATTCACCACGGCCAGAAACACGGAACGCATCTGGATCTTCGGTTTCTTCGACACGCAGTGCGACATTGTGAACCAGCTCTTTCTTCAGGCGCTCAAGGATCTGACGTGAAGTGACATATTTACCTTCACGACCACAGAAAGGAGAGGTGTTAACACAGAAGAACATGCTTACCGTCGGCTCATCAACAGCCAGTGGCGGCAGGGCTTCAACAACACTGACGTCACACAGGGTATCGGAGATATTCAGCTCGCCCAAACCGGTAATCGCAACGATGTCACCCGCTTCCGCTTGCTCACTCTCAATACGCTCCAGACCCAAATGGCCCAGAACTTTACCAATTTTGCCGTTCCGGGTTTTACCTTCGCTATCAACAATCGTCACGTTCTGGTTTGGTTTAACCGTACCGCGCTTAATACGACCAATACCGATAACACCAACATAGTTGTTGTAGTCCAGCTGAGAAATCTGCATCTGGAATGAACCATTAAGGTCAACTTTTGGTGGTTCTACATGATCGACAATTGCTTGATACAACGGCGTCATATCTTCGGCCATATCAGCATGATCAATACCAGCAATTCCCATCAATGCAGATGCATAGATAATTGGGAAATCCAGTTGTTCGTCAGTCGCGCCCAAGTTCACAAACAGGTCAAACACCTGATCGACAACCCAATCAGGACGTGCGCCAGGACGGTCAACTTTGTTGATAACAACAATAGGTTTTAAACCATGAGCGAACGCTTTCTGCGTTACAAAACGGGTCTGAGGCATAGGCCCATCCATGGCATCAACCAGCAACAGTACACTGTCAACCATAGACATAACACGTTCTACTTCACCGCCGAAATCGGCATGTCCCGGAGTGTCTACGATATTAATACGGTAGTCATTCCATTTAATGGCGGTATTTTTTGCGAGGATAGTAATTCCACGCTCTTTCTCCAAGTCATTGGAGTCCATCACACGTTCTGTCGCTGTCGCACGGTCACCGAAAGTACCGGATTGTTGCAGCAGCTTGTCAACCAGGGTAGTTTTACCATGGTCAACATGCGCGATAATGGCGATATTACGCAATTTTTCGATCACAAACTTTGCCTCAGGCATTTAGAAATAGCGCGCTATTGTACACACATTGGTCGAGGGACTAAACAGGATCACAAGAATCTGTTCTTAACAACTTGATACCAATGGAATTGTGATCCCTTTCACGCCTATAAAAGATGCACTATTGATAAAAATGCACCGACGGGGTGCAGGATAGTAACATAATCGCACTAATACAGTGCAATTTTACTAAATATTAAAGTATCTCCCCATGGGGATACCCATAACACAGTATATTGCAAGGTGTCAGAAAGTTGGCACGCTTTTCGCAATTGTTTTTCTCATCTAATAAGATTGTTTTTTACAACGACAAGTTTGCAAACGCGTAAATAGCCTTGTTAAGGTAAAACAATGTAACTGTATTTTCTTTACATCTTAATCTAAAACCATTTTATCAAGACCGGCACAAACCAGGAGAAACCGAGTATGTCCGCTGAACATGTTTTAACCATGATTGAAGAGCATCAGGTGAAGTTTATTGATTTGCGTTTCACTGATACCAAAGGCAAAGAACAACATATGACCATTCCTGCTCATCAGGTTAATGCGGACTTCTTTGAAGATGGCAAAATGTTCGACGGATCTTCAATTCACGGTTGGAAAGGTATTAACGAATCCGACATGGTGCTGATGCCAGACTCAAGTACAGCCATGCTTGATCCATTCTTTGATGATGCCACTCTGATCCTCCGTTGTGACATTCTGGAACCCGGCACGATGCAAGGCTATGAACGTGATCCACGTTCCATCTGCAAACGCGCTGAAGACTTTTTGCGCTCAAGCGGCATTGCAGATACCGTCCTGTGTGGGCCTGAGCCTGAGTTTTTCCTGTTTGACGACATACGCTTCGGCAGTTCTATGTCCGGTTCCTACTACCATATTGATGATATTGAAGCAGCATGGAACTCTGGAACTCGATACGAAGGCGGCAATAAAGGCCACCGACCTGCGGTAAAAGGCGGTTACGCCCCGCTGCCTCCGGTTGATTCTTCTCAGGATTTACGTTCAGCCATGTGCCTGACAATGGAAGCAATGGGATTGGTTGTGGAAGCTCACCATCATGAAGTTGGCACGGCCGGTCAAAATGAAATCGCGACTCGTTTCAACACCATGACCAAAAAGGCTGACGAAACCCAGATTTACAAATATGTCGTACATAATGTGGCGCACAATTTCGGCAAAACCGCCACCTTCATGCCAAAACCACTGGTTGGTGATAATGGCTCCGGCATGCACTGCCATATGTCCCTGTCTAAAAACGGCGCCAACCTGTTTGCCGGTGACAAATACGGTGGTTTGTCCGAACTGGCGCTGTTCTACATTGGCGGTATTATCAAACATGCCCGTGCACTGAACGCATTTACCAACCCGACAACCAACTCCTATAAACGTCTAGTTCCGGGCTATGAAGCGCCGGTAATGCTGGCCTACTCTGCCCGTAACCGTTCTGCATCCATCCGCATTCCGGTTGTCGCCAGCACCAAAGCCCGCCGTATTGAAGTCCGTTTCCCTGACCCGGCAGCTAACCCTTATTTAGCATTTGCCGCTCAGTTGATGGCTGGCCTTGACGGTATCATCAATAAAATCCATCCGGGCGATGCGATGGATAAAAACCTGTATGACCTGCCACCGGAAGAAGCCAAAGAGATCCCAACTGTCGCTTCTTCTCTGGATGAAGCACTGGCAGCATTGGATACTGACCGCGAGTTCCTGACCCGTGGTGGTGTCTTCACCGATGACGCCCTTGATGCTTATATTGAATTGAAAAACAGTGAAATGGAACGTGTCCGCCTGACACCACATCCACTGGAATTTGAACTGTATTACAGTGTGTAATTACCAGCGCCGTTCCCGCTGATCATTTTTTGTTGCCGTGAAACCTTTAGCCCATCTTCGGATGGGCCTTTTTCCTATTCCCTGAACTCAGGCTTTGGCTGGGTTTTACGCTCGAATATGATACAGTGCACCAAAAAGGTGCGGGAGTATGGCGGGAGAGTGAATGAAAATGGAAAATCTACCCGATACCGGGCAAATATTAAACTCACTAATTAACAGCGTACTGGTGCTGGATACCGATCTTGTGATCCGCTATGCCAACCATGCAGCGCTGCAATTATTAGCTCAGAGTGCCCGTAAACTATTAGGTACACCTCTTCCGGTACTGTTCAGTTACTTTTCACTGGATACAAAGCTGATGCACGCCAGTTTAGTCAGCGGTCAGAGTTTTACTGACAACGAAGTGACGTTAGTGGTTAATAACCGCTCTCATATTATGTCGCTCAGCGCCCAACCCATTTCCGGGCAGTTCATTTTGCTGGAACTGGCGCCTATGGATAGTCAACGCCGGTTAAGCCAAGAGCAGGTACAACAAGCCCAGCAGATAGCGGCACGGGAATTGGTTCGGGGGCTGGCGCATGAAATCAAAAATCCCCTCGGCGGACTGAGGGGAGCCGCGCAATTACTTTCGAGAGCGCTGCCTGATCCTGCTTTGCAGGAATACACCCAAGTGATTATTGAACAGGCAGACCGGTTACGTCATCTGGTAGACAGGCTACTTGGCCCACAACACCCAGGCGAACAAATTAAACAAAGCATTCACTACGTTGCTGAACGGGTTTATCAATTAGTCTCGCTGGAAATGCCGGATAACGTCACACTGATAAAAGATTACGATCCGAGTCTGCCGGAACTGGCTCACTACCCGGATCAGATTGAGCAAGTGCTGCTGAACATCACCCGTAACGCCTTGCAAGCTCTGGGCGCACAGGGTGGTGCCATTACCCTGCGCACCCGAACCGCTTTCCAAATCACCCTGCACGGTAAGCGCTATCGCCTGGCTGCCAGAATAGATGTGGAAGACAACGGACCAGGGATCCCGCCACAGATTCAGGACACACTGTTTTACCCGATGGTCAGCGCTCATGAAGGCGGAACCGGTCTTGGCCTATCCATTGCCCGCAACTTGATAGATCAGCACTCAGGTAAAATAGAATTTACCAGTTGGCCTGGGCACACAGAATTTTCTATCTACTTACCGATCAAAAAATAGAGGGTAGCTATGGAACGAGGAAAAATCTGGATCGTTGATGATGACGACTCCATCCGCTGGGTACTTGAACGAGCACTAAATAGCGCGGGGATGGAATGCATCAGTTTCGCAGAGGCTGACAGTGTACTGACTGCACTGACCCAAAACACACCTGATGTCCTGATTTCTGATATCCGTATGCCGGGAATGAACGGCTTACACCTGCTGAATAATATTAAGCAGAGTCACCCGTTGCTGCCGGTCATTATTATGACAGCCCACTCTGATCTGGATGCCGCAGTCAGTGCCTATCAACAAGGCGCTTTTGATTACTTACCAAAACCCTTTGATATTGATGAAGCCGTCGCACTGCTGGAACGCGCACTTAGCCACTCCCGCGAACAGAATCAACCCGCGAGAAATCCGCAGGTCATGACACCAGTTTCTGACATGATAGGTGAAGCGCCTGCTATGCAAGATGTTTACCGCATTATCGGCCGCCTTTCCCGCTCTTCGATCAGTGTGTTGATTAATGGCGAATCCGGTACAGGGAAAGAGCTGGTGGCCCATGCTCTGCACCGCCACAGTCCAAGAGCCAATGAGCCATTTATTGCACTTAATATGGCAGCGATTCCCAAAGATCTCATTGAATCAGAGCTGTTTGGTCATGAGAAAGGGGCTTTTACTGGCGCCAATCAAATACGTCATGGACGATTTGAACAGGCCAATCGCGGTTCACTATTTCTTGATGAAATTGGCGACATGCCATTAGATATTCAGACCCGCCTGTTACGGGTATTGGCTGAAGGCCAGTTTTACCGGGTTGGCGGCTATGCCCCCGTGAAAGTGGATGTGAGGATTATTGCTGCAACCCACCAGGATCTTGAACGCCTGGTAGAAAAAAGCCAATTCCGTGAAGATCTGTATCATCGCCTGAATGTTATTCGTATGCAGTTACCTCCCTTGCGTGACAGAGTGGAAGATATCCCTCGTCTAACTCGCCATTTCCTGCAACAAACTGCCAAAGAGCTGGGCGTAGAAGCAAAAATTCTCCACCCTGACGCAGAAATTGCTTTAATGCGCTTATCCTGGCCGGGCAATGTTCGCCAGTTGGAAAACATCTGCCGCTGGCTGACTGTAATGGCGGCAAGTCAGGAAGTATTGGTCCAAGATTTGCCATCTGAATTATTTGAAACTCATCCCCCTGAAACCAGCATAACAACATTGGCAACAACAATACCGGAAAACTGGCCGCAGCTACTCGCTCACTGGGCAACAAATGCGTTGGAGAAAGGTCAACAGGATCTGCTATCTGAAGCCTTACCATTGCTGGAACGTACTTTACTTAACTGTGCGCTTAAACATACCCAAGGACATAAGCAGAATGCTGCACGGCTGTTGGGTTGGGGACGAAATACCATTACACGGAAACTAAAAGAATTGGGGTTGGAGTAAGGAGAGAGTAGCTTTTGATGGACATCCGGATTTTAAATGTCCAGCGAGTTTCGTTGTCCATTAAGTGGAAGGAATAGCGATTGTAGTATATGTTGTTTGGTGAATGTTCTAGTAATAAACACAGGATAGTGGCAATTTGCCCTGCCAACTCATTAATCGGCATTATGGAAGGAGTTCGCTTATGGCTTATAAACATATTCTTGTTGCTGTTGATTTATCTCCGGAAAGTCAGGTATTGGTACAAAAAGCCATTTCCACGGCAAAGCCGTACAGTGCCAAAGTTTCCCTGATCCATGTTGATGTTAACTATTCCGATCTCTATACCGGTTTGATTGATGTTAATCTCGGTGATATGCAGCAACGCATTACTGACGAGACGCGCAATGCGTTGAAAGATCTCTCCGCAGGTACGGATTATGACATTCAGGAAACCCTGAGCGGTAGCGGTGATCTGGCTCAGGTATTGGTTGATGCGATTAAGAAATATGACATAGATCTGGTTGTTTGTGGTCATCATCAGGATTTTTGGAGCAAACTGATGTCCTCCGCACGTCAGCTAATTAACACTATTCATGTTGATATGCTGATTGTTCCTCTGCGTGACGATGAATAGCCATGAACTGAAAACTTATTCGATAAAAACGCCTGCTTATGCAGGTGTTTTTTTTGATGAAATGAGGTGTTATTTGGTTTATGCCCGATGCAATCAAGAAATTTTTTTTACCTTTCTGCAAAAAAACTTCTTGAAAGATGAATATAGAACAGTGATATATTCAAAGGGCAAACACAACTTACCTCACATTTTCGACAAAAATAATAATTAGGAAATTGCTGAGGAGACATTACAACCAAAGTAGAAATAAGGAATAACTATGAGCTGTTTACTATCTTTGTCTTCATTTCTTGGATCGATTCAACTCAGGGATGAATATCAACCAGAATATCTTCAGGCTGTTCGGGAAGTATTCACCTCTCTTTGGCCGTTCCTTGAACAAAACCCGAAATACCGTGAACAAAGCTTGCTGGAGCGTATGGTAGAGCCGGAAAGGGTTATCCAGTTTCGAGTTTGCTGGGTAGATGATCAAGGTAAAGTTCAGGTAAACCGTGCATGGCGGGTGCAGTTCAACTCAGCTATTGGTCCGTATAAAGGTGGTATGCGTTTTCATCCATCGGTGAATCTCTCTATTCTGAAATTCCTTGGCTTTGAACAAACTTTGAAAAATGCGCTGACAACTTTACCGATGGGTGGAGGTAAAGGGGGCTCAGATTTTGATCCCAAAGGAAAAAGTCAGGGTGAAGTGATGCGTTTCTGTCAGGCGTTAATGACAGAATTGTACCGCCATCTGGGGCCCGATACCGACGTTCCTGCGGGGGATATTGGTGTGGGTGGCCGTGAAGTGGCTTTTATGTCAGGGATGATGAAAAAGCTCTCTAATAACACTGCTTGTGTATTTACTGGCAAAGGTCTCTCTTTCGGCGGCAGTTTGATTCGCCCGGAAGCAACCGGTTATGGTCTGGTTTATTTCACCAATGCCATGCTGAAACGCCATGATATGAGCTTTGATGGTATGCGGGTATCGGTTTCTGGTGCCGGTAACGTTGCACAATATACTATTGAGAAATGCATGGCGCTGGGGGCGAAAGTAGTTACCGCTTCTGATTCCGGCGGCACCGTGGTTGATGAAGAAGGTTTCACGCTGGAGAAACTGGCTCATCTTGAAGAGATTAAAAACCAGCACTATGGTCGAGTGGAAGAATATGCCAAAAAGCGGGGGCTGACTTTCCTGAAAGGGTTACAACCTTGGTCTGTGCCAGTTGATATCGCTTTACCATGCGCTACTCAGAACGAGTTGGATTTGGATGCGGCTAAGGTCCTTATCAAGAATGGCGTTAAAGCCGTAGCTGAAGGCGCGAATATGCCAGCAACCATTTCAGCGACTGAAGCCTTTATTGAAGCAGGCGTGCTATTCGCCCCAGGTAAAGCAGCCAACGCGGGCGGCGTGGCAACATCTGGTTTGGAAATGGCGCAAAACGCAGCACGTTTAGGCTGGAAGGCTGAGAAAGTGGATGCACGTTTGCATCACATCATGCTGGATATTCATCACGCCTGTGTTGAGTATGGTGGTGAGAGCAAACAGACCAATTATGTTCAGGGTGCGAATATTGCCGGATTTGTAAAAGTTGCTGACGCTATGCTCTCTCAGGGGATCCTGTAAATTAACGTGATCAGCCGCAATATGCGGCTGATGTTTTAACAAGGATAGATATCAAAACGGTGGTTTTTTGTGGTGATAGCTGCTGATGCTGCTATTCCAGCTAAGGGTTCTGCATAATCAGGTCGCTTTACCACGACACGGCGTTTTGCCAGAGCTCGTGCAGGGGATAGCAAATTATCAGCATCTTCATCGGCACCAACCAAAGATTGAAACACCCGCATCTCTTTCTTCACCAGTGCGCTTTTCTGCTTATGTGGATACATAGGATCAAGATAAACGACATCAGGCTGCGGTGTAATATCGGTCAGCGCTGTAATGCTGGAGGCATGGAGCAATGTCATGCGTTCTCTCAACCAGCTGCCGATTTCTTCATTCTGATAACCACGTTGAAGCCCATCATCCAGCAATGCCGCGACCACAGGATGGCGTTCCAGCATTCTTACATGACAACCCAGTGATGCTAGTACAAAGGCATCACGTCCCAGACCAGCAGTCGCATCCACGATGGTTGGCAGATAATCTTTTTTGATTCCTACGGCTTTAGCAACTGCTTCACCTCGTCCGCCGCCAAAGCGGCGGCGATGTGCCATTGTGCCTGATACAAAATCCACATAGATGCCGCCCAGTTTGGGCTCATCCCTTTTGCGGAGTTCGAGGTGTTGAGGTGTAAGAACCAATGCCATGACAGCGCTTTCGTCATGTGCCAGTTGCCAACGTTCCGCCAGTTGAGATAAGGCGCTGCTATCAGCGCCTTGTTCACAGATTAAACAGATACCCACCTTGATTATCCCTTGATACCAGAACTACGCAGCATTGCATCCAGTTTAGGTTCACGGCCACGGAAACGTTTGAACAGTTCCATTGGATCTTCTGAACCACCACGGGACAGAAGATTATCAAGGAAAGATTGCCCGGTTTCGCGGTTGAAAATCCCTTCTTCTTCAAAGCGTGAGAAGGCATCAGCTGCCAGCACTTCAGCCCACAGATAGCTGTAATAACCTGCGGCATAACCACCGGAGAAGATATGACTGAATGAGTGAGGGAAACGGGCCCATTTAGGTGAAGGTACTACGGAAACCAATTTTTTCACTTTCTTCAGGGTTTGCATGATTTGAGCGCCTTTCGCTGGATCATACTCAACATGCAGGCGGAAATCGAACTGACCAAACTCAAGCTGACGCAGCATAGCCATTGCAGCTTGATAGTTTTTCGCTGCTAAAAGATTATCCAGCAGAGATTGCGGCAGAGGCTCTTTAGTTTCATAGTGACCAGAAATAAATGCCAGTGCTTCTGGTTTCCAGCACCAATTTTCCATGAACTGGCTTGGCATCTCAACCGCATCCCATGGCACGCCATTAGTACCGGAAACAGCAGCAGTTTCAATTTGGGTCAGCATCAAGTGCAGACAGTGACCAAACTCGTGGAACAGCGTGTTTACTTCACTGTGGGTGAACAAGGCTGGTTTACCACCAACAGGTTTGTTGAAGTTGCAGTTCAGATAAGCGACTGGCTTTTGCAGTTCGCCATTGGAATGGCGCATCTTGCTGATACATTCATCCATCCAGGCGCCGCCGCGTTTATGTTCGCGCGCATAGAGATCCATATAGAAACTGCCGTGCAGCTCATTTTTGTCATCATATAGATCGAAGAAACGAACATCTGGGTGCCAGGTTTCTACATCATGGCGTTCTTTGGCTGTAATGCCATAGATACGGCGAACAACTTCAAATAACCCTTCAACAGCCCGTTGTTCAGGGAAATAAGGACGTAACTGCTCGTCATTAATAGAAAACTTATGCTGTTTTTGTTTTTCAGCATAATAAGACATATCCCAAGCTTCCAGCTCGTAGGCGCAATGATGCCGTTTCGCAAAACATTTTAACTCATCTACTTCTTCTTCACCTTGTGGATGAGCGCGTTTTGTCAAATCATTCAGAAAATCCAAAACTTCCTTAGGCGTTTTTGCCATTTTGGTTGCAAGAGATTGTTCAGCATAATTTTTGAAGCCAAGCAATTGGGCCTGCTCATGACGTAATGCAAGGAGTTCAGCCATCACTTCGCTGTTATCCCATTTACCGGCATTTGGGCCTTGATCAGAAGCACGAGTTTGATAAGCGTGATAAATTTCCCGACGCAATTCACGGTCTTCTGCATAGGTAATAACCGGCTGATAACTTGGCGCTTCCAACGTCAGCAGCCAGCCTTTTTTTCCTCTCGCTTCTGCCTGAGCTTTAGCTGCGGCAATCGCACTTTCAGGCAGACCAGACAGATCTTCCACATCAGTAATTAACTTGGTCCAGCCCATAGTGGCATCAAGCACATTATTGCTGAATTGAGAACTTAAATCTGACAAACGCGCACTGATCTCGCCATAACGTTTCTGTTTCGCCTCAGGCAGACCGATACCTGACAGTTTAAAATCGCGCAGTGAATTTTCGACAGCTTTGCGTTGAGGTTGAGAGAGTTTCTCAAACTCAGCACTCTCATGTAATGACTTATACGCTTGATACAGGCCCTTATGTTGACCTAACCAGGTACTGAATTCAGACAGTAATGGCAAACTCTCTTCGTAGACTGCACGCAGCTCCGGACTGTTTTTAACCGAATTCAGATGATTGACTGGCGACCATGCACGTGACTGTTTATCATTTGCCTCAGCCAGTGGCTGACACAGATTATCCCAGGTAAAAACGGTATGCTCGGCTAGGATTTTTTCGACAATTTGGCGGTAATTTGCAATGACTTCTTTTACAGCAGGAACAACATGTTCTGGTTTAATAGAAGAAAATTTTGGTAAACCTGATGGAACAAGTAACGGATTAGTCATATAGGGTCCTGTTTGTGTTTGGGATACATGGTTGAACGAGCCGTGTATCGTAATGGATATCGGCTAATAAGATGTAGGTAAAATTCGGCAAACTCAACGCGAATATCGAGTTTTTTAACAACAAAATTTAATACTTTTTAGGAAATTGATGAATTGTTTCCACGGATCGATTCAGAAGCCTTACAGCACGCGCTATAATCGGCATGTTTTCATAATTCTTTCGTATTGATATGGAAGATCATCGTCCCCGGTGGGGCGGCTGGACTTCAAATCCAGATGAGGCCGCCAGCGGTCTCTGGCAGGTTCGACTCCTGTGATCTTCCGCCAATTAGCCTCTTCTGAACTCCACTGTCTCAAGTAAATCCCCTATAATACCCGCAATTAAAGCTGATTATGTTCTCCCGAGGTCTACTGTCTCTACCAGAATCAAGTGCATTCTGGGGGCATAATGGGGGGCATGATTTATAGCCCCATTTTGAGATGCCCCCAATGAAGCTAACAGTCAGACAAATTGATACAGCCAAACCCAAAGAGAAGCCGTATAAGCTATCTGATGGTGGAGGCCTCTACCTTGAAGTAACTACCAACGGCTCACGTTACTGGCGTTTAAAGTATCGCTACGCAGGTAAAGAAAAGCGTCTTGCTTTCGGCGTTTATCCCGAGGTTTCTCTCGCTCAAGCACGCGAAAAGCGTGATGCTGCGAAAAAGCTGCTGTCTGCTGGAAGCGATCCCGGTGAAGTAAAGAAAGCAGAGAAAATTGCCCAAAAGCTTAACTATGAAAATACCTTCGAAGCTATTGCCCGTGAATGGCATCAGTTGAGAGCGGATCGTTGGTCATTACGCTATCGCGATGAAATTATTGATACCTTTGAAAAGGATATTTTCCCCTACATCGGTAAGCGCCCTATAGCTGAAATTAAGCCCATGGAATTGCTGGAAACCCTTCGTCGTATGGAAAAGCGTGGTGCATTAGAAAAAATGCGCAAAGTCAGACAGCGCTGCGGTGAAGTATTCCGTCATGCGATTGTGACCGGACGCGCTGAATACAATCCAGCACCCGATCTCGCCACAGCCCTCGCAACACCAAAGAAAACACATTTTCCATTCCTGACTGCCGAAGAACTCCCTCACTTTCTTAGGGATCTTGCCAGTTACACCGATAGCGTTATTACCAAGACTGCGACTCAAATCATCATGCTTACAGGGGTACGAACTCAGGAATTACGTTTTGCCCGCTGGGCGGATATCAATTTTGAAAAGCGGCTTTGGGAGATCCCTGCTGAAGTGATGAAGATGAAACGACCACACATCGTTCCGATGTCGGAACAGGTTGTCGCACTTTTTGAGACACTAAAGCCTATTACGGGGCTATACCCCCTGGTATTCGTCGGGCGCAATGATCGTACGAAGCCGATCTCAAAGGAAAGTGTTAATCAGGTGATAGAGCTATTGGGATATAAAGGAAGGCTGACGGGGCATGGTTTCCGCCACACGATGAGTACTATCCTTCATGAAAAAGGCTTTAACTCAGCATGGATAGAAACGCAGCTTGCGCATGTGGATAAGAATGCGATACGTGGGACTTACAACCATGCTCAGTATTTGGAGGGGCGGAGAGAAATGATGCAGAAGTATGCAGATTATGTAGAAAGTTTAGTCTCTCGAGGTGTGTGAAAATTCAGCAGTATAAAGATTCTCAACCCCTATTAGCATTCTTATAATAGAGATTGAGAATCTTTTTTTTCCACCTAGCTTAAAAGCTAAATACTTTATATTTAACTTACCCGAACCCTGGAACGCTCCTGCTCACGAATTCGTGCCTCAATTTCGGCATAAAGATTAGCTTCAGCGTTTTCTCTGTCCGTTGCAGTAACAACTAATGCATAAGGTTCATGTTGGCTATTAAGTGGGGTGCCCCACTCACGATCATTTCTAGTTACAACCACAAACCACTTTTCATCTGGAGACCTTTGCTTAAAAGTCCAACTAGAGGATTGTACTGTACCATGATCACGTTGTTGTGCAGTAATAGAACGATTGTTTACCGCATCGTCATTCCTAGAATCAGTACCATCTTGTATATCATGATTAAAGTATTGCTGAACATCTTGCAACGAAGAACCTTTAACAAGCCTGTAAGATATTTGTGTTGCTGTATAATCTAATCGCGTTGTCCTGACTACTGGTGAATACGCTAAAGTAATGTGCAGTTCTCTTACTGCTCGCTGAGTTCTTAAAAAAGATGTAGGTAATGGAAGCTCAAAGAATTGATGAGTGTCATCAGAGATTTGCTCTTCACACATCATAACAACTACTTCCTCGGACGAGCGATATAAACCATCTTCCTCAACAACTCCATATCCAACGACATCTCGAATAACACTACGATTTCGGGTTGAAGGTTCAGATTTATAATTTTCTGTAACCTCTTCTGAGAATGTATTCTCCATCTGAGGTGTCAGCGCAGCGTGATTGACAAGCATAGCTCGCAACATATTAGCAGACATATCTGGATATTCATTGAGTAAACGTGCAGCGAGGTGCGTGATATAAGGTGCAGAAAAACTAGTTCCACTTTGTTCAGAGAAAAGTGTACTTCCTTGGAATTGATGGTGGCAGCTTAGCACACCAAGTCCTCTGGCATGTTGTCGCCATTGACCTCCAGCATTACGCATAGGTGCCGCAAAGTTTCCACCGTGCGCAACTATTTCTGGTTTAAATGCACCTTTCACAGAAGGTCCATGCCGCGTGAATGGCGAAGGTTGATATTCACCAGCAGGGCTTAAATGGCTAATTTCATCAGCACGACGTTGAGCGTCAAGTGTTGCATTATGCCTTGCATAACTTCCTGCCGTTAGAACATTGAGTGCGGGCGCTGGATCAATAATAACTGAGCTATCGTGGATTAAATAGCTGGGATACTCTGCCCGCCAACTTTCTGCTGGAACATCAGGGTCGCTGCTACCATTAAAATTACCTGCGGAAACTACGAAAAGAATATTGTGACGCCTCGCCAGCACATCAAGCACATAAGCAATACCTCGGATGTGCTTTCCATCGTAAGGCGCATTTGCATTGCCAAGTGATAAGTTAAAAATACGACATCCTAGACCAACGAAATATTCTACTGCTTCGGTCAAAGTTGTTTCAATCGTAGCAGTATCAAATTCCCCTTGGGCATTAAGAATTTTGCCATTATATAACCACATTGACGGTTGCCAGAAATTACTAGCATCGCAAGCCTCAACATCACCATATAGGGCAATACCTGCAACAGCAGTACCATGTCCAAAATGGTCAGATTCATCTTCATTTTCCACGAAGCAGGCACTCTCAGCTATTGCACTACGCAATAATGAATGTGCGGTATTAATTCCACTATCAAGGATGCAAACTTTTACGGCATTAGGTAATGGAGATGGGATATATTCGGGGATAAAATTGATATCTTTGTTCAGTTTCTCATACGAGATTCCACTGACAGGAAGACGGTCCACCATTCGAACATCACGGTGCTCAAGCAGTTTTTCAGCTTGCTCTAAATTTACTCTTACCCGGTACATCAGCAAACTATCAAGATTAATTCTATCCAAGCGATGAATCATATTTTCACGGAGCCAGTTTTCAAATTCTCCGCAGATCCGATCTCGAGAAGGATGGTGTGTCGTTTCTACCGGCCATAGCTCAACATCTAGACCGAAGGAATCTGAATCAGGAAACCCATACTGTTTCACTGACCAGCTTTTGCGATCCTCATTAGTCCAAACATCAACGCTATCCAATGCGGTTAAAATTTGCTGGTAGGTTATATGAGCGTGACCAAGCTGTGAAAGGTGTTCCTCAAAAAGAGCGATTCCTCGTTCATCAGCAAAGGCAATACATATTGTTTTATCTTCTTGACTGACGAACTCTATTCCATGCCTATACCATATGAGCAATATCTAACATCCCGGTATACTGTAACTTCAGCATATACCAACCATCATTATCCTTTCCTGGAATTTGTGGATTAGCTAATTGTGTAATACTTCGTAATTGCTCAGACAAAATGCGTCCATGTAAGCGCAAGTCAGCACGCTGTGTTCTCGGAATTTTGAACTGGCGTGTGCGTCTAGGGTTCTGAAGAGATTCTTTAGCAATACTAAGATGTTGATATTGTTCCGTCATTTATTATCCCTGACGAGTTTTGTTTATATTTTCCCGTAAAAGTGCATTCTTAAGATCTTTGAGAGTCAAAAACTCTTGGCTACGTAAAATCATTCTCTTGATTGCACGTCTTACAATCCGTTCTAAATCAGCACCACTTTTTCCAATGAATAGTGAGAGAACCTCATCGTCTTCAAGCTCAAACTGGCGGCGAATACCACGAAGTTTGAGTTTCATCAATTCTGACAACTGATGTTTATCGGGTAGTGGAAACTCGATAGCATCGTCAAAACGCCTCCAAATAGCACTATCCAGGATATGTTCATGGTTTGTTGCTGCAAGAATTAAGCTTTTTCCTTGGTATGCATCCATCATTTGTAAAACAGCATTCACAACTCGTCTTAACTCACCATGATCCCCACTATCCCCACGTTCTTTACCTATAGCATCAAACTCATCGAAGAGTACAACCATTGGGTATTGAGAGATAAAATCAAATATTTGGCGTAAGTTAGCAGCAGTTTCACCAAGATATGAAGAAACCAGAGTATCAAGCCTGACGATGGCCAACGGCATATCCAATTCACAAGCCACTACTTCTGCAGCAAGAGTTTTACCGCACCCAGGAGGACCAAAAAAAATAACTTTGCTGATAGCTTTCATTCCGTAAGTGCGTAACACATCAGCTCTACGATTTTCTTCAAGTATCTCTTCGACAGCATCTGAACTTGATTCAGGTAGTACGATTTCATCTAAAGAACGACTTGGCTGTCTAATATCTAGCAAAGGCAAGCCTCGCTCTTTGTCCACTGGCACTGGAGGTGCAGCGGGCACTCGAGAGGTTTGTATCGCGTGATCACCATAAAGAATATGTTCAAGGTCATTGGCAAGAAGATGATGTTGTTTTTGTCGTTCTTCTTCAATGATCACTTCCGAAACACGACGGAAGGCCGCGACATCACCTGTCGCTCCAGCTTTTATAAGCTGTCTGAGAACCTTACCGTTAGCCATCTTTTTCCCCTGAACATACCCATACAAATAAAACATTTAGTTCAGTTTAGCATCGGCGTGACGCCATAAGAAGTTCGTTCTATCAACATTTCTTGAATCCCTGAAGATTTTATTTGCATATCAGAATGGGGTTACATCCTTTAGGGAATTGTATAAAAATATGAATATCAATAAGTTAAGCAAGTTACTGATATCAGGATAAAAAAATTCCACAACAACAGTTATATATGATTTTTCGAATGTATTGTTGCGATTTTAGACCTACAGAGCATCCTGTTATTAAACCAACCGGAGGACAGATGCTACTAACTTCCTTACAACTCTTTAAAAATCATCTCCGATGAAACCCGTCTAGGCATCGTGTTGCTGCTCAGGGAGATGGGAGAGCTATGCGTGTGCGATCTTTGCACGGCGTTGGATCAGTCACAGCCCAAGATCTCCCGCCATCTTGCAATGCTCCGGGAAAGTGGACTTTTGCTGGATCGCAAACAGGGCAAGTGGGTTCACTACCGCTTATCCCCGCATATTCCTTCCTGGGTCGCTCAGGTGATTGAGCAAGCTTGGTTAAGCCAACAGGACAACATACAGGCCATCGCTCATAAGCTGGCATCGATAAACTGCTCTGGTAGCGGTGAGGCTGTTTGTATTTGAAAATTTGCCTGAACATAAATGATTTTTCGAATATGAAGTATTCAGAATGAAAACGTTAACGGTGTTTGACCCGGCAATGTGCTGCAGTACCGGCGTATGCGGTTCAGATGTCAATCAGATTCTGGTTGATTTCTCTGCTGATGTGCAGTGGCTGAAAGGACGTGGTGTACAGGTTATCCGAAGCACACCAAAGTGCTTCGGTATGGCGAATATTATTTCCAGTTAGCCCTGTCTTCCCAGACGCTACGCAGCATTCCTGTTGTAGGAACTCTTACACTAAACCAGTCATAACTGAACACTGCCTTCTGATCGTCATCAAGCGAATTATCACCTGTCAACACGACTTCACTTCCCGGTACACGAGTACTTTTATTGACAACAATGCAGTTGATGGGCGGTAAGCCATTTTCAAGACACAAATTACCTAAGATGCCCAATTGTCTCGAAAGAAAAAAACCAGCATTCGGCTCCTCACGTTTCATGCGGGAAGCGACTTCACTGTATGTGATAGGTTGCACCCATCGTGGGCGAGGGTTACTGAGTTTGGAACTTTCAATATGGCTGACGAGAATTAGCCAGATTTGTTGAGCCTGAACATGAATCCTATCGCCTTTCACGAAATGTTTTAGTTCGTACAATTTATTCATAATAGCCGTACGCTCCCCATTGAACCAATTGTCATATATGAGTCATTTTGTTCAATATTGCACAAGGCGTTTATTATCGCAACAAATGGAATAAGGTTCTGAAGGTTGTTTCTGACACGAAGGATGCCATGCTTGAGGGACATGACATCTGCTTTGAGCGAGAAGTGGACATTTCACTTCTGACGACTCAGTAAAAACATTGAATTAAGCATACATTCATCAACGCTCTCACCACCGTAACAACTGCTGAGGATCAGCCCGCAAATACATCAGAAGTGGTATTAAACGTACGGTATTGAATGCCAATCAGTTTTTCAGACGCAAATCTCATTCTTACTGTACATTGTGAGTGGATTACCGTAGGCCCTCAGACCCTGTGTCCTGCAATTTAAGCGGGTTGTCGGCAAAACTGGTCTCAGTCAGCAAGAGATGTAATGAGTGCCTCTGTATCATCAAGCTGTAAAGTTTGCACCAAAACACACGAGCAGCAATAAGCTTGCTGTCAGTGCTGTTTGTTAGCTATCATCACTGCTAGCTCTTTAGCGTATGGACGGTTTTTGCGTCTAGTCGGGCGGTTAGCCAGACTCTAACTTATTGAGCACTTTTATGATTGCGATAAACACTTCATCGCATCATAAAGTGTTATGATGCGATGAAGTGTTTATCGCGGCTTCTAGTAAAGGGCTTTCAGGGTGACGGGGCATAATTGCGTTCTGCCACCCTGAATTATAAACGATAGATGAAGATAGAGCTCCCATATCAAGACATCGGCATTAGCAGAAGTAAGCTTGCATCTACTGCACGGCGAAGTCCGCTAAAGTATAAAGTCTATAAAATACCCAAGCGTCGCTCTGGAGTCAGAGTAATTGCTCAGCCAACCCCAGAAGTGAAAGATCTGCAACGCAAACTCGTTGATTTTCTTCGCACTCAACTCACGGTCCATCCCTGCGCCACCGCTTATGAACCGGGGAAAGGCATCAGGGAAAACGCAAAACAGCATGTAAACAATCGTTATCTGTTGAAGATGGATTTTTCCAATTTCTTTAACAGCATCACGCCTGAGATATTTAAAAATGCGCTGTTGCATGATTCAGTGGAAATTGATGACAATACCTTAATGCTGTTGATCAACATCTTTTTTTGGTGTCCGGGTAAGAAACTATCGGGTAAACTGGTATTAAGTGTCGGCGCCCCATCATCACCGTTTATTTCTAACTATGTGATGAAAAAATTTGACCAATTGTTGTCGGAAATATGCGATCAGTCAGGTATAACCTACACCCGTTATGCGGATGACATGACCTTTTCAACTCAGCGTGAGAACGTGCTGTTTATGCTCAAAGAGCAAATTGCCACGCTGATTGTGCAGTCCGGTTATGAAAATATCACCATCAATGAAAGCAAAACTGTATTTTCATCGAAAGCGCATAATCGTCATGTTACTGGCGTGACCCTGACGAATGACAACCAACTGTCGGTTGGCCGGAAAAATAAACGTTATGCCTCATCATTGATCTTCAGATTTAAACTGGGGGAACTCAGTACTGATGAAACTCTAACGTTAAAAGGCTTACTTGCACATTATTTCCATATTGAGCCGGGGTTTAAGCTTTCAATGCAAAAAAAATACGGTGTAGAAATTATTAGCTACATCGTAAATTATCAGGAATGAATAAATGAATCGGACGGTTAAAAAAATAAAAATGGGTGCTGATCATGATAATTCTATCAAAGACCAGTATAAAATGTTTAAGTATTATAAAGAGGGCATGTTTGTTGAAGTCGACTCTGCTAAATCTTCACGTTATCGTCAGATGTGTCTTAATAACCTGAAAGAATCACAGTTTCGTTTAAAAAGAGTAAGGCTGGTAAACTATAAAGGCTTTAACGAACTATCGATTAATCTAGATAACGATGTTATCCTGATCGCCGCAAATAATGGCTATGGCAAGACGGGGATTCTGGAAGCTATTTATCTTTCTCTTTCATGGTTTTATCGGCTGGTTTATGGTTCTAACCAGGGATGGAAGTTCGGTGATAAATACATCAACCGCCTAGTCAGTAATGCCGGGATGCTAGTTAATCTGGAAGTTTCGGTTGGGAATGACAAAAAGTCCTCTGACTATCAGATCGACATTGCCCGCTCCCTTGGTGCTTCTTCGGTTAAAAGTGACTACGCTGATTTTAAAGAGCTGGCTGAAATGTATATGAAATTTCAGAACAGTGGCATTGTGGCACCGATGTTTGCTTACTACTCAGTAGAGCGAGGTAAGAATTACCCAGACGGTGGATTCACGTCTATGATTGAAAGCGGTTCCAGCAAGCTGTTGGATAAACTTTATCCGGACTCTTCACTGACGCTTTCTTCTAATATCTTCGCCAACTTTATCAAATGGGCTGCCGAAATAAAGATTAAAAAAAGTGTTTCTAGCGAAGATGAACAAAGCGAAAAAATTAAAAGTCTCAAAGAATTCATCTATCACATCAGTCATTCTGATCTTTCCGATGAAATAAAAAACACACTAATTAGCCAGAAAGAGAAGGAAGTCGAAATTATATTTAGCAGCCAGTCGGGGGATAAATCGACCAATCTTGACCGGATGGAAAAGATTGTGGATATGATTTTAGCACTGGGGTGCGATTTCATTGATGATATTTCATCTATCCAGTTAAAATACGATGAAAAGCTGGATGCATTAGATCTTGTATGTGTAAAGCGAGATTGTGAAATCAGTGCTTCCTATCTTTCTCATGGTGAGAAGAGCACGCTTTCATTGCTATTCGATATCGCTCTGAAACTGATCTATACCTGTGGCACCGAAGACCCATTCAACGGTCACGGAATCGTTTTTATAGATGAGGTTGAATTACACCTGCATCCCTCATGGCAGCAGTCCCTGCTCAGTAAACTGAAAAAAACCTTCCCGAATGTCAAAATTATTGCCACCACCCATAGCCCTAATATCCTGAATACCGTTGAAGAGCAGGCGATCAGGAAAATTAAAGTCAAAGATAATCGATTTTATATTGAGATCCCGACCTTTTCATATGGTGCAAAGTCTTCTCAGGTGCAGAATGATATCCAAGATGTTGCAGCACGGCCCGATGTCGAGCCAGTACAAAATCTTGCACGGTTCCGTGAGATGATGAAAAAAAATCAGTACGACACGCCAGAAGCACAGGCGCTTCTAGAGAAAATTCTGCAATGGGGCGATGATCATGACCCGGATGTCACCAAACTGAAAATTGATCTGGAACTCAGAATAAAGCGTAATGCCAAAAAGGTTAGCAAGGAGCAATAATGAGAGGCTTTAGGAAAGCGCGGCTGAGCAATGACATTCTGGACGATTATATTGCAGTGCCAGGAAATGAGAATAATGGCTGGAAGGATGAATTCTATACCACCCTGGCTTCTCCCGACAGGAACAGTCTGAAAAATGAGATAATTACCGATCAGGCTGGTCTCTGTGCCTATTGTGAAAAAGCACTCAGAGATGAAGGTGACAACAAACCACTAGGATTTAAAGTTGAACACTTTATTCCTGAAAACAGCAAAACTATTAAAAAAATGATTGCGGCCGGGCAGCCCGCCCCCACCACTAACTACTCGCTGTTGTGGACCAATCTGTTGGGGTGTTGCTTTGGCGGGGAACACTCGCGCTCAGCAAGCTATATTGGGTCCCTGACAGATCAAGCTAATCTGAGCTGTGATGTACCCAAATCCAATCATAACTGGTCGGAATTGATCCTCGATCCTTCGCAAGAGCCTCCTGACGATGGAACATGGTTTGAATTCGATGAAGAAGGATTGATGGATGTCTCCGCAGATTGCCCGACTCAGTATGTGGATAAAGCCCGGCAATCAATTGAAATGTTGAATTTAAACTGTGTCAGATTAACCCGTCTACGGCTGGCAGCACTGGAGTCACTAAGTACTATTAGTGATGAGGCGGATATTGCCGCATTACTCAGCAAGGATGCTGCAGGTATCTACGGTGAGTTTATCTCGCTGAGAAAATGGTATCTGGCTTAAGTTATTGCGCTCTCTTAGAGGGCAGCACCGTCTGTCCCACTCTGCTGCATTTATGCCCTTGCTGACGATCAATAACCGATTTGACCTCCTCCCGTTTGATTAATTCATCATGATGACAGCAATGTCCGCTATTGGCACACAGCGGACCGTTTGCTTTGCATCGAATTCTTAATCTTTTTTTCAGCAAATGGCCCTCCACTTCACCTTTCAAACCAGCACATCAGGTTGAACGGTTACGGTTACCGTGTTCATGACTCCGCAATTACGTTTTTTTCTTTTTTAAAATTTTGTCTGCTAATTCTGCACCAATTTTACCTTTCATTGCTTTTAATATTTTTAAAAGAGTAAGCTCATTCTTGTAACGCGACGTCCTTTTAACGTAAAACTCTTGATATTCCTCAGGTGATATTTCTGATAGTAGATATCTTTTCATTAATTCAGTTGGTTCAATTAATAAACCTTTGGTTTGTTCTTCATTCAAAGCAGGAAGCATTAAGAAGAATAAAGGGTGTAACCGCTCTGTTATTGCGATCAAGCGTTTCAAATAATGTTGCGGGACACCTCTTATTGCAAAATGCGGTGTCTGCTTAGATTTATTTAGAAATTCAATTGCTTCACGCTTTGAAAAGAATAAGGGTATTACATCTCTTCCGTTATGTTTTTGTGCAAACTTGTAATATGAACCTGAAACATTATCTTCCTCTCTTTCCATCAAAATCCAAAAAGGCTCACCAATCCAGTCTTTTGTAGGTAAAATTGAATTTATCAAGTAATCGGCAACCAATATATTAAAATTTGGTAAATCTTCAGTTGTCAGCAAAGTAATGCCATGTTTTTCTGCGTATTCTTTTGCGCCACTTTGGTAACCAGACTTACTGACTATAACCCCGATAATATTCCCAATATCTGTGATTTTGTTGCAAAATGGCATAATAGTATCGCGATCAAGCGGGCGATTGTGATATTTACACTCTATCGCTACACGATGTATAAAGCCTGCTTTTTCAAATTGGTAAAATACATCAATTTGATATTCACCTTTTAATCCCTTAAGGACAACATTACGTCTAACTTCCACTCCATTATCTCGTGGGTTAAGCAAGGTAGAGTAGACATATTGGGTATAACTTTCTAAATCATTCCAAGTTTTAAGCATTGTCATTCCTCCCTAATAAAATAATTCGAATAGAGTGCCTATTGTACCATTGGCATATGCTCTTCTAATTATAAAAACCATACTATCATGCTTCCATCGAAGAATTTTAAGCTCCTTCGGAGATATATCTTACACAGTCGGAAATAGTTTTTACTTCTCATAGTTTCAACCCTCATTTCCACATTGGTTGCACCTATACTGACTTCGGCTTCCTCAAGCTCTTTTCGTTAACAACGTCCGCTTCTAGCACGAAGTGGGCTAGGCTGTGTCCCTTAATTGCATAACCGTTGGTAAAAAAGCCGGATGCAGCCCAGTGTAACCATTGCCAGATAGTTTCTCGCCGTTTTGTCGTAACGGGTAGCGATGCGATGGTATTCTTTCAGGCGGCCAAAGCACCGTTCAACAACGTTGCGATTTCGGTAGGCATCACGATCAAGTACTGAACGACCGTCCGATGCCAGTTTCTCATTGGATTTTCGGGGAATAACTATTTTTATACCTTTGCTTTTCAGTTCGTTACGTAAAGCATGCCCTGAGTAGGCTTTATCGGCCAGTACCGCATGACCACGACGTTTCATGCTGCCGTTCTCGCGCTGGACACCTATGCCGTCCAGAAGACGTTGTGCGGACTGACTTTTGTGGGCCTGCCCGGGACTCAGCACGATATTTAACGGGAGGCCACTTCCGTCTGTTGCCAGATGGATTTTGGTGCCAAAACCACCGCGAGAGCGACCCAGGCTGTTATCTCCGGTGATATCGGGATGTTTTTTTGCGCTCCGGCGGCACATCTGAGTGCCCGGATATTACTGCCATCCAGCGCTGTCGCTGACCAGTCAACAAGGTCATGAGCATCAAGAGATGAAAGTAACTTATTGAAAATAATGTTAATCACTCCTGACTTTGACCACCGGTTAAAACGGTTGTAAACGGTCTTCCATGGACCATATCGCTCAGGCAAATCGCGCCATGGTGCGCCTGAACACAGCACCCAGAACATACCGTTGATGATCATACGATGTTCTGCCCAGGGGCGTCCGGCCCGTGGTGTTGCTGGTTCAGCAGGTAATAAGGGCTGGATGAGAGTCCATGCTTCCTCGGGTAGGTCGTAGCGAGCCATAGTTCAATATGTTGTGGAAACAGTCAGTTACTATAGCTCAGACAATTAAGGGACACAGCCTAGTAGGGTTTGCGTAATTTCATATACAGGCGAAAATGAGTTTAGGGCTTCATATAGGTGGAAGAAACGAGTGGGAAGACCTAATCAAATTCATCGACGCTTCAATGCAAGAACTGCTTTATAGAATACTTTCCCGTTTGAAGGAGCAGACGGGCTACGAGTGGCTATTTCCAGACGGCCCAACACCAAGTTGGCTGGGCGATTACGGTGACTGAATAAGTCGTGCAAATTTACCACCATCATTGGGCTTCAAAGCCCTCAGTCCAGAGGGCTACTTTTAAACAACTTTTACGAAACGCCGGAACCGGGCTACTTGTCCTGCCCAGAACGGCATAACTAAATTTTGCTCTTGCAGTAAGCGAGCAGCGCTGCGACGGTGGGATGCACCAGCGTTCCCGTTGGAGGTGCGGAAGGGATGTATGCCTGCGCCTTGGCCGCTTTTGCTTTGGCTGCACTTAATTGATTTATCGTCCCGTTGGGATTCTTTTGCTTTGCGAGTTTGTTTACACTGCTTAACCACTCCTGAAGCTGCGAACCAAAAGCATAAATCAGCTTCTGTAAATCGGGATCGGCGGCGCAGTTTTTGTGTAGTTTTTCCATTGCATTTATATGCTGACGTGTAGTTTTACTGGCATGCAACGCATCAAGTACATCCTGATTCATATCACTCTCCGTACTTTGTTTAGTGGCAGCAGGGCGCGGCAGAATAATTCCTTTTTCGACAATAAAGGCGTAATAAAAACGTATGGTACAGTAATCCTCATTATGGAGGCGCGCGCCGGGAGAATTAAATATTATCAGATTGCACAATATGCCACCATCACATTAAATGGCTGCCAGCAGAACTGCGAACGCAGCTGTGCATCAATGTCGGATTGTGCCAGAAAAGAATTCATGAGACGTTAAGAGCACGCAGTTTAAGGCTAAAAAGTGAACAGCTGAACGTCCGTTTTTGGCACATAGCAGTCGATACAGCCTCTTACGCATCAGTTGTATAAATCCAGTCAGCACATTGAGGACATATCTTCTCTCCATGCCAACAAACGTGGCACCAGCAGCATTGCCATTGCCGTATCGTCGTTTTAGTAGGTCGAAGGCGCTTTTCTGGATGTGGGGTAGTTTTTGGCGAGGTTTGTTCTGGTACTGTTTGGAGCTTGTTAAATCGACATGTTTTAAGCCGAGCAACATTGTTGATGTACCTCGGTATGTGCACAAACGTTCTTGTAGATGTCAGAGGATCAAACTGAACACCGATCTGCAGTTTGCAGTAAATACAAAGCAATGAATCAAAATCAACCTGTTGAACAGATTCTGGTGTAACCCATTCACCATCTACGGTGACGGCGTGAGTGGCAAAGACGAAGTAATTCATCATGAACTCCGTAACAAATGAAAAAAGCCAGCATGGTTAGCTGGCTTTATGGATAGAAGGGGAGATGGAAGCATTAGCGACTGTTACTACGGGTTAGGTTTACCGGCCTATTTATGTTCTCTTTCTTTTTTTCAATGAACGTACTTCTCCGCGACCAAAGGTTCTGGCATTACCTGGAAGAACCAGACGTGCGCAGGCATCGATTTTGGTGATGTAACTTAGCGCCTTAAGTAACCCCTTGTCCTTACTACTGTCACCGCGTTTCAGTTTGCCGAGGCAGCAGTCCTCATAACGCTCTTTGTAAGCGTTGCAGTTGTAGAACATGCCTTTACCTTTAGTAATGGTTTCATTCCAGTATCTCCCGAAAGCATGAGCAATCACGCCATCCTGTTGTGCCTTATTTCCATTTAAGATAAACAGCATGTGGTAATGAAATTTACGTTGTGGGCCATATTCCAGTTTCCATACCGTCCCGAGGACATGGCGAAACATTGGATTCTTTTGCATATTACGAAATAGCTGCTGGCGATGCTTACGGGCATCATCAGCAGTGATGTCCGCTTTATGCTCATTCACCCATGATAAATCAACCCGCAAGACCAGCAGTCGGGAATGACGCTCCTGCAGATGTCTGATGTAATTCGTTACTCCCTTCAGGTTTTTAACCGAAGTCCTCTGGTACTTTCTGCATGCTTGTTTAAATCCTGCCTGGCTCACAGTAAATCGGTAATCCTGTATCAGCTTATTCAGCATCTCTGCAGTAGTTACGGTATCTGCTCCCACTATTTTCCCGTTATGGACACGCGAATATAAATCGGCGCTAGTAAATAAACGCTGGAATGTAGCTATACGTGGATTAGCTATTCGTACTTTCATCGCATCTCAGGGCGGGATTCCACTTTGTATTTAATTTAATCAAAGATAAGTTGACTACGGAATTCCCCTGACCAAATGGCTCTTCGACGTTTAGCCGCCTGACTGTCTTTTATACTGGTATTCTGTTTAATCACATTTAATGCAATTCGGTTAAAAAGCGCCATTTGTGCAGCCCCATCAGGATCTTTAAGTGAGATAGCATCTTCTCGAAAAGTGACATCTAATACCCAATGCAGCTCGTTTTCCACCGACCAGTGCCTTCTTATTGCCTTAGCCACAATTTCCGCCTCCAACGGTAGCGAGCTGACATACCAGCGTGAATTACGATGAGGAGGCTGGCCTTTTACGCTTCGTTCACTGACTACTTCAATAATACTTTGTATTGAAGGCCATTGCCGCCGAAGGACCTCCGGCAATACGGCACGAATTTGCATGACATGCCGAAATTCTGTCCGTCCATGACCGCTATTTTTCTGCGTAAATTCAACAAGCTCATCACTCTCATAGTGCGAAGCAAAATACGATTTGACCCATTCATAGAGGGTCTTTTGATTGCCTTTGAGACCCACAATAAAATCACCGCCGCGCTGAGTAATTAACGCAAGGGTTTCTTTCTGGCAATGCAGGGCATCCATAGTGACAATCGCGCCATCAAGCGCCAGTAATTCAATCAATTGTCTGGCAACCGGACCTTCCTGACCTTTGCTTTCGGCTGCCTGATGGTATAGGGCTACACCGGATTCAACATCATAAGCACTGACCACATGCAGGGCTTCAAATAATGTCCCCTTACAGGTTCCTCTCAGGGTTTTTCCATCAATAGCGATAAGACTTTTTCCTGCCCTGACCCGACGCGGGTTGATCCAGGCATAAAAGGCTTCAACCAGTGCATCTTGCTCTATCATTTTGATAATATTAGCAATACAGTGACGACGAGGAATACCGTGAGTAAAATGTGTGTATTGTTTAAGCCACTCGCTCTGTAACTCACCAAATTCCTGAATCGATTTCCAGCCAGAAGCGCCGCATAATACAGCGGAGAAGGCTAAAAAAATCACATCCATTAATTCATGTTTTTTATTGATGTCAGAACGGGGGTCTTCTATCTTGCTGATAAAATTAAAAATACTCATTATTAAGATCGCTTTTTTATGGAAGGGAGAGATCTTAACGTTTTAATGAGAGAAATGCCTATAAAAAGTCATATTCTGATTTTTATTTAACCAAAATAACCTTATTAAAAATGTGAGATCTCACCCTGCTAACAACACACCTTAAAAAGATCGACGAAAAAGAAAAGGCAACACAGTTTGCCATGCTTTTTATTACGACGTTGTGTGGTGATGCCGGGAGTTCTTCTGACTTTGTGCGCCTTGCTTTCAGGAATGCCTTTTCTTTAAAAACGCTCTATATGTTGATTCGCTAGTATATTATTCCTGACTAAGAAATTTCAAGTGGAATAAAGATGATGGTGTAATAAATACTGCTGGTGTTTTTATCGGGCATACAGTCGTAAATATATTTACAACTTTTGCTGCAACATTGTCAATTTCTATCTCGATATCGTTCATAAAATCTCACTGGCAATTGTGGGTATAGTTTTGGTAACATTTTTATTCTTCCCGAACATATCGACAATATTTATATATTCATCACTCAATGCGATTGGTATTGTTAGCAAAACGCCGCATTTTTATCTCGTTAACGGAGAGAAATATAAACCCGCCATGTTTCATAAAACGTTGTGGGATACTCAGGTGCTACCGTGTATGGGCGAGCGCTTTTATATTAAAGGTGTAAATGTATGTTCTGTGGAAAATAAAAATTTAATTTGCCCAATAATGGTGGTGAAAATCAGGGATGAAACATATGAGAGAGATTACGTGTCATTTGTTCCATTTGCTGATAGTAAGAAAATCGCTGAATTGAAAAAAATGACCAGAGACTGCCTGATATTAGAGGATGGCGATATTCAACAGTGGGATGCCTTGTTTGATGATAATGGGAAGGTGAGGAAATAATGCTTTATTTTTGCGATGATTATAATAAAAAATAGGCTGTCAAGGACACTTGCCTTCGTTATGTATGGTGCCGGGTCCACACATAACGGTACTAAAAGCTCGGCTTCAAATTGGCGATAAAACACCCATACTGCATTATGCAGGCAAAGCCCCGCTCCTCTCCGCATTGAACATCTTTTAAACTTAAATTTGATATGTTGGAACAATAATTTTTGAGATAATTAGAAGCGGCGTTATTTCTAATCTATAGATTATATTGGTATTTTTGCTACACTTTTGAGATATCGTTATGCACCGGTTGAGATAATTAAACATCATGGCTCAATTTAATCACTTTGAACTCTCGCTTCTGAATCCAGGCTTTGATTCCCCTTTGGTCGACGCGCTGACGGAACTGGAGTTACTCCGGCATTTGCAGCTGGAAACCGATGTTCATCCTATCCTGTTCGCGCAGTTGAAGGCTGTTTTCCACATGCTGGAGAGTCTGGGCTCTGCAAGGATCGAGGGAAACCACACCACTCTGGCTGACTATGTTGAAAGTAAGGTTGAAGGAACGCAAAGTTCGACGGACCAACTCAAAGAAATTAACAACATTGAAGCTGCGATGGAGTACATCGACGAATACCTGAACAATGGCGATAACATAACGGAATATTTTATCCGTGAACTGCATAGTCTGGCGGTTGCCGGACTGCAACAGGAGGGCGATAAAACTCCTGGTGCATATCGGCAACATAACGTCAGCATTGCTCAGTCTGACCATTTGCCGCCGGATCACATCCGTGTTCCTGATTATATGGCGGAACTGACCGCATTTATTAACCGGGCCGATAAGCCAAAATATGATTTGATGAAGATTGCGCTGGTGCATCACCGCTTTGGCTGGATACACCCATTTGGCAACGGTAATGGCAGAACGGTCAGATTGCTGACTTATGCGTTATTGATCAAGTATGGTTTTAACGTTCAGGCGGGTGGTCGGGTTCTCAATCCAACAGCGGTATTCTGCAACGATCGCGAACGCTATTACGCCATGCTTTCGTTAGCCGATAAAGGAACTGAGCAAGGCTTAGAAGAATGGTGCTTATATGTCCTTTCGGGGATCTCATCTGAGCTGAAGAAAGTAGACCAACTGACAAACCACGCTTTCTTGAGTGAAAAGATCCTGTCTCCGGCAATCGAATTTTCGTTAGAGAGGGGGTTAATAAACCCGCTGGAATCGAAGGTTCTGAAACGTGCTGTTGAGTTGGGGACGATAAAAGCAGGTGATCTACGTACAGCTTTACCTGACCTGAAACCGACACAGGTGACTTATCAGCTTGGTAAGTTAATCGACCGGGGACTGCTTCAGCCAGTAGAAGAGGGGGCTCGTACCTATACGGCTAAGTTTTCAAACTCGTATCTGATACGTGGGGTGATTAAGGTTCTGCGTGAGGAAGGGTTTATTCCTGATTTGTGATACTGAAAAATTATCGTATATCAGTGAAGTTGTAAAAAGGTGTGATTTAAATGGGCCCGGTTTTCTATTTAACCTCAGCTTCGTTTAAAAATAGCGATATCACAATCCCGTAAATTCAAGCTCGGTTTTTTATTTAGGTTGGAATGTATAAGCAATTAAGCCAGCGACGATTTCCAATAAAAAACCGAGCTGACTGCGGTGTCTTGAATGCGCTATCTGAGAAATATTTTTGAGCTGATCTACGACCGTTTTTATCAAAAATCATCTTCTTAACATTAGCTTATCCCAGAGAGATAACGCTTTTGCCTTCATGTTACTACGGACATGAGTGATTAACGTTATTCCTTCTGCTTCCAGTTCATCGCACAAGGCCTGTGACAAATACCCTTTATCGCCATACAAACACCCTGTTAACCCTTGTACCCGCGCTTTGACGGGATGACGGGGAATACGGAGGTTGTGACAAACGGCAATTTTGGTTGAATCAATAAAAGCGATCCCCTGGGTTTCTGCCTTGCGTGACGAAAGAAAAGCACAGAGGGGAATGTAAATTGTCTTAACATTCCCAACTATCAAAAGCCAGTGGCATATTATTGAGCAAATCCCGATGTTCACGCCAATTAGGTATTAACCGATTCATATGAGCACGGAAATGATCGTTATGATGTCGCTCCAGAAGGTGTACTAGCTCATGCACCAAGATGTATTCAAGACACTCAGGCGGTTTCTTGGCCAACTCAAGGTTAAGCCAAATACGCTTGGTTTCTGTGTTACAGGTTCCCCATTTTGTTTTCATTTTTTTCACTCCCCAATTGGGAAGTGGAACCCCTACTCGTGGCACCCATTGTATTAACAGCTTTTCTATCCGAATTTTGATTTCTCGACGGTAGAATTCAGACAACACTAACGTCTTTTTTTCTAAAGTGGTTCCTGGATTCACGTACATTAACATTTTGTTATTTCCAGCCATGTTAATTTCATGGCGACCAATACGTTCCTGTACACTCAACCTGTATCGACGTCCCCAGAGATAGTGAGATTCACCGCTAACCATTTCCCGCTCGGATTGTCGGGGTTGGTTAAGAAAATGACGTTGTTGCTTTTTAATCCAGGGGATACGTGAAATCACCGCCATACGTATGGCGGTTTCTGTCATATGTTCAGGCGCAGATACGCGTACCCGTCCATCAGGAGGTAATACACTGATATGCAGATTTTTAATCGCTTTGCGATTTAACTGTAAATTGAACGGTCCAATCTGCATGGTTGGCATTAATGGTAATCCTTTTGTGCTTTAGCCAGCTCCATGATGCTAGGTATATCAATATTATAGCTGGCTGTTTCTTCGCGAACGGCATTAGCTATTTCGCGCTCTTTAAAACGATCCCCTACCCAATCTGCTTTTTTGGTGTAACGAATTGTGCTGTCGATTTTGGTTGCCAGAACTTCATCCTGACCAAAGTTATCGTAAAAGGCTCGCTTTGCTTGTGTATCCATTGAGGGAGGATAAGAAGCCCTGTTGCTCTGCCCCGGGCGAACCACCTGTTGCGCCAGCTCTATGATGTATTGGAGGTACACTTTGTAATCAATGGCCTGTTGCCGACGTAGCGTGATCAGCTCATTCAGCAAGACCGACATTCTGTCGTAGTATTTGGGGTTAACCGCGTTTTCATCAACGATGGTTCTGCGCACGTTGTTTTCGATGGTTTCAGCCATCGATTCTTGATTGTTACGAATATCCTCAGGCAGCTCATCTAACGCATCAGCGCCTTTCTCAACAATAAGCTCAATCAGACTCAATTCTTCAAAGTCCATCAGCACCTTACTGTCATCTGCGCGAATATACATATCAAGCAGATGGCGCATAGCAGGCTCAAAGCGCTTCATATCTAGCAGATCACCACTGGCCAGTTTCACCTCACCACGCACTTTTTCGTAATGTGCCACCTCTGCCCGTATTTTCTCAATATCTGCGGCAGAGTAGCCGGCATCGGGCATTTCATTGGCAATATTGGCAAAGGCCCGAAGCAATCTGGCGACATTTTGGTACAGTGTTAGTCGTAATGTTTCCTTCTCGGTTAATTCGTCCTGATTAAGGGCCGATTCACCGCAGAAATAATGGGTATAGTCTTGCGTATGGCGTGGCTCTTTCACCGGTTCGCACAGGCTTCGGACCATTTCCAGGGCATTTTCCAGATCAAACCTTGCTTGCTCCAGTCGGTCCTTGAGCAATCCGGCCACATCCTCTTTGTCATAGCCGTCAAAAGCCCCGGCGGTATAATCGGTGATAGCTTTATCCAGTGAACGGAACAGGTCTTTGTAGTCGATGATATAGCCGTATTCTTTATCATCACCATCCAGACGGTTAACGCGACATATCGCCTGGAACAGGTTGTGATCGGTCATTTTTTTGTCGATATACAAATAAGTGGCTGGGGGTGCATCAAAACCGGTGAGCAGTTTATCCACCACGATCAGCAAACGCATTTGGCCGGGTTCATCAATAAAACGTTTTTTAACTTCTTTTTCAAACTCTTCAACCCGGCTGGCAGCTTCGTTCTCACTTTGTTCGAAATAGTTAGCCAACATTTTGCGATAGATATCGTATTTAAAGAGTTTTTCCGTCAGGCCTGCGCCAGTTTCTTCACCTTTGATGCTGGATGGTGTTGGCTGAAAACTGGTGACAATGGCTACCTTTCCAGACAGATCGCTTCTGCTCAACATCTCATAAGCTTTGCAAGCTTGATAAACACTGGAACATACCAACAGGGCATTACCCCGGCCATCCATCAGTCTGGGACGAGTATCCATGTCCAACAAAATATCGTTAATAATTTGCTCTAAGCGTGATTTGCTGGACAGGAGTTTCTGCATTGAACCCCATTTTTGCTTCAGTTGGGTTTTAGCCAGATTCGACAAACCACTGGTTTTGGCTTCGAACCAGTCATCGACTTTTTTCTGTGAGGTGATGTGCTGGTCAATATCCCGCGCTTCATAGCGCAGATCTAAAACTACTCCGTCGGCAACTGCCTCATCGAACTTATAGGTATGAATATAAGGGCCAAATACTTCCACTGACTTTTTCTTATCTTTTTTCATTAGTGGCGTACCGGTAAAACCGATAAACATGGAATCCGGAAGAATAGATTTCATCGCCTCGTGTAATTTGCCCGATTGGGTACGATGACATTCATCTACAAAAACAAATAGATCACCTTTCGGGCGAAATTCTTTAGTGAGAGATTGTTTTAACTCGGCAATAAATGCTTCTGTTGCTGCATTATCTTCAGACTCACTGCGGCGGCCAAATTTATGCACCAGTGAGCAAACCAGCCAGGGATTAGGATGATTCAGTGTAGCAATCAAGTCAGCGCCACTTTTGGTGCGATAGATCTCTTCTTCAACACCGGTAAATACTTTTTCGATTTGTTCATCCAGCTCAGTACGATCGGTGACGATCAGTACTCTGGAGTCTTGCACGTTTTCCCGGATCCATTTAGCCAGCCAGACCATCGTCAGGCTTTTGCCTGACCCCTGGGTATGCCAGATAATACCTCCTTCGCGCCGGGCAATGTGCTGTTTTGCTGACTGAATACCAAAATATTGATTGTGCCGGCAGGTTTTCTTCACCCCGGCATCAAACACAATAAAGTCATGAATAATTTGCAGGAAACGTGATTTATTGCAGATACGACTTAAATGAAAATCCAGCTTGGATGGATAGGGATTTTCTATATCCTCTTTCCATTCAAGATAGTATTTCTCCGGTGTTTCAATGGTGCCGTAACGTAATCCCTGAGTGTCATTACCCGCCATAACGAACTGCATAGTGGTAAAGAAATTGCGGATAAAATCTTTTTTCTGATTATCCAGGTTTTGGCGAATGCCCTCACTCAGATTTACCGAGGAACGCTTTAGCTCCAGCACTCCCAACGCGATACCGTTGACGTAAATCACGATATCCGGACGTTTTTTATTCTCACCTTTGACGGAAACTTCTTCTGCAATGGAAAAATCATTGGTTTGCGGATTTTGCCAGTCAATAAGCCAGACAGTTTGATTTTGCTCTCCGGCGCCTTCTTTATCTTTTACACCGTAACGCAGTAAGCGATAGACATCCTTATTAGCGTAATAAAGCTTCTTACCTTCGCCCAGGGCAGCAGCGATATCCAACTGACGGATGGTTTTGGTGATTAAAGCATGACTGACACCACGTTTTTTTAGCCATTTGGTCAGCAGGTCAATATCGATATTTTTATTGTCATCTCTGTCCTGCCAATTCCCCAAATAGCGGTAACCAAGATCGCGCTGGAAAAAACCTATAAGCCGATCCTGTGTTGCCTTTTCACGCTGGCCTACCACTGACATACCGCTCTCCTTTACGTTGTGTGCTTAATCCTTCATTAACTTGAAACTAACCTAGTAACGATAAAAATCAATGTTATTCGCCACGTTTAATGCACGGCATAGGCGTATATCATCCTCCAATGCAATGATCACGCCTTTTACTTCTGATCGGCCTCTGCCAGTTCTTTTTGACGTAGCCTAATTCCTTTGTTGCGTTGGCTTAACCAGACGTGTTTTACCCGTCAGCAGTTCCTGCATCATCCCCTGTTTAATCTGACGGGTTTTGTCCAGACGTTGCCGCAAGGATTGAATTTCCTCGTCCATATCGGAAAGGGTGGTGGCGATGGCGGTTTGTTCTTTTCTCCCAGGAAATGTAGCTAACACATTTTCGATTGAACTTGTGTTGAGGCTGGGTACACCAGATGCTTCGTTGTATTTCATCCAGTCAACCATACAGAATTTATAAAAAATAAACTTCGCATTTGCTGATTCGGATATTTCTGAATAAAAAAGTGTATCAACTGTCCAAAATGGCTCATTTAAATATCTAGGTTTATCAATAGTTCCTTTACGTCCTATTAATACTGAGGGTTTATCATATAAAAATGAGTTTGCTCGACCAATCTGCCCTCCCGATGCAAATATCGGATACTGACCATCAAGAGATTCAACTAATTTCTGGTTTCTTCCATGCTTTATTTTTAAAAAATTATTGAAAGGAACTACCGTCCAATCCTCAGGAATCTCCCCTAATTCGCTGGTTTTATAACCCTTAGCCGTACCATCCTCACGTAAGGCAAACTGCGGTAAACGGGTCTTCCCGGTCAACAGTTGTTGCATAGTGGCGGTTTTGATGGCTTGTTTTTTGGCGATCAGTTTTTCCAGTTCGTTGAGTAAGGTATCGACATCGGATAGCGCGTTGGCGATAGCGGTTTGTTCTTCTAATGGAGGAAAGGGTACAATTAATTTTCTAATTATCGTTAGATTTAAGCCACCACGTCCGCCATCACCTGTTGAAAGGCCTCTTAGTTCTTCATATCTATTATCTAAGTTGTAGAACAAGTATTCAGTGCAATACTTGCTACTAGGGAAAATTGCGGCTATCGATTGGTTTGTACACAATGATATTCTGTTAATTGCAACAGTTCCTCGTGTTTTCCCTTGCCCAGCTAGCCCTATTAAAACAGAATCTTTAGGTACATACTTTGTACTTGAATTTGAAAGGCCTTCATCAGTTATTCGTTCTGCAACGTCAAAAACTTGTCTAAAGTGTAACTCACCTGAACTCATCCATGGATGCGGGCCTCCCCAGTAAGATGAGATTTTTGTACTAGGAGTGCCACCAGCAGTACAATCAGTAAACTGTTCGATACCTCTAACTTCCCAACCTTCAGGAATCATCCCTACTTCTGTTTGTTTATAACCAACAGGAACACCCTGCTTCGGTACGTTTTGCTCATTCATTTCCACAACCTGATCTTTATCTACCGCTATCACCACGTCAGCCCCATTGTTTTGAGATGCTCGGCGACTTTGCTACTTAGCGTCTCAACAGATTGTGTTAACTCTGGCAGTGGCTCGACATAGCGCTCTTCCAACTCTTTAACCCGGTTAGCCAACTGTTGGATAATATGCTCAATTTCGGCTTTGATATTAGCTTGCAGAGTTGACAGCCATTTATCTTGTACGACTAACATCTTGATTTCGTCGTCTGTCAGAGTGGGGTAACGCTTAACCACAGCAATATCCAGCTTGTCTTGTGCTTCTTTGAGCGCTTTTTTGGCATCGGCTTCCTGCTCAAACAGAGATTTAGCCTGTTTAAGCACCGCTTTTTCTTCTTGATCGTCGGTCACTTTCAAGCGAGCGGCAACGCTGGCTTTTGTCACTTTATCTTTCTCGTTCAGAGCATCATTCAGTAAGCCGTCATCACCGGAGTGCTCTTCGATAAAGCTTTCTAGTTCTTGTGCAGCGGTATCCATATCCGCTTGAAGTTGGTTGATGTGGTCCTGCTGTTGCTGGAAATAATGCATGACGATCAACTCTGGTGGGATAAGCTCTGCTTTATATTTAATTTTATTGATAACCAAATCTGGGGTTTCCTTCAGCTTTTCACCTTTCTTCGTTATCAGTTCACGCAGCACTTTACCTGCACACCAGTCATCTTGTATCAGCACATAGATATCGTCTTGCATGGTATCTGCCCAGTAGTCCATCAGAATCTGATAGACATTGTATTTGTCCAGCAGATCAGTATTGGCGTACTTTTCCAGCAGCACTTCAGAGGTTTCATCAATCAACTGCTTGGGATTATCGCCCTTGCGGATCTCCTACAATGCAACTTGAGCGATCCAGGATTTGAAAGGCAGCAGGCTGCGGGCAGCGAAATCTTTAAACTCTTGATGTTCCAGAATGGTCGATTTGATCTTATTGGCCGCGATCAGCGCCTGACTATAGCCTTCGCGGGCATCACTAAACAAAGTAGCGCGGATGCTTGGGAATACCTGCCAGTAGCGCTGTAGCGCATCAATATCACGGTTTGGTATTCCACCTTGCAGATGGGCACTGAGATCGTGCAAATCTTCTGGTTCGCTGGAGTCGATATAGCGTGGAATATTCAGGTTATAATCGTTATCAGCGATCTCGCTCAACGACACCATGCGGCTAAAACGTGGCAGTTCTCGCTGGTGATTGAAGACATCCACAATTTTGTGAATGTCCTGACTACGCAGACGGTTTTTGTTGCCATCCTTCATAAAGCCTTTGCTGGCATCAATCATAAAAATGCTTTTGCGACTGTGTGCATGCTCTTTATCAATCACGATGATACAAGCTGGGATGCCGGTACCGTAGAACAGATTGGCAGGCAGGCCAATAATGCCTTTGATATAGCCCTGTTTAAGCAGGTTTTCACGGATACGGGCTTCTGCATTACCACGGAACAGCACGCCATGAGGCAGAATAACCGCGCCCTTACCAGTGCTTTTCAGACTTTTAATGATATGCAGTAAAAAGGTGTAGTCGCCGTTCTTCTCCGGTGGAATTCCCCAGGTAAAACGGTCAAATTCATCTTCCTTTGGGTTAATCCCACTGGTCCAATTTTTGTTGGAGAAAGGTGGATTAGCTACCGCAAAGTCAAAGGTCTTGAGTTTACCGTTGGCGTCTTTCCATTGTGGATCACTGATGGTGTTGCCCTTCCAGATTTTTGCGGTGGCATTGTCATGTAGAATCATGTTCATGCGCGCCAAAGCACTGGTCGCATTATCCATCTCCTGACCGAAGATCGACAATCCGCGGGGGGCTTCATCGCTGGCTTTTAACAATAGAGAACCGGAACCACAGGTGGGATCGTAGACCGTTGCATCTTGGGGTGTGTTGGCATTGATGCCAAGAACTTTGGCCAGAATACGTGAGACTTCCGCCGGAGTGTAAAATTGTCCTTTGCTTTTCCCTGATTCTGTCGCGAAGTGGCGCATCAGATATTCATAGGCATCGCCCAGCAGATCGTCGCCATCTGCGCGATTGGCTGAAAGGTCGAGACCTTCAAAAATCCCGATCAGCTTAGACAGGCGATCGATTATTTCCTTATCTTTGCCAAGCCGGTCTTCATCATTGAAGTCCGCAACATCAATAACACCTTTCAGAGCATTTTCTTCGGCGAGTGCATTGATAATTTTATTAATTTTTTCTCCGATCTCTTTGTCGCCCTTCAGTGCCGCCATATCGTCAAAGGAGGCTCCCTTAGGCACCACGATCATGCCATAGGGATTGCCTTTGTATTTGTCTGAGACATATTTCATGAACAAAAGGGTGAGCACATAGTCTTTGTACTGGCTGGCGTCCATACCACCACGCAGCTCGTCGCAGGAGGCCCAAAGGGAGGAATAGAGTTCAGACTTTTTGATTGCCATTGTTGTGTCCGTTAAATTCTTTTCGTTGCAGCTAGTTTGTATGCTTACAGTAACTCAGTTTTGAGGAATATAGTTTTTAAACACAAGGTTAAATTTCATATCTTACTGAATTATTTACCAAAGCTTTTGCAAAGGTCTACTCCTTTGCAAAAGCTTTGGTAGTAACATGCTTAAGCTCATTGGTGTATTAGCATTTGTAAGTGTATTTCTACGGTGTGTTGATTGCGAGGAGATTCTGCAAGGGGGAGTTTTGATGCCGTTATAGATTCCTTGTTCGCTCGTCTTGCACCTGATAACACAGGATTGACATCCTCCTGTCGCCATCATACTTTGCAGGCTGTGTGGACGGTGCTCCTCTTGAAGTTGTTAAGCAATATATTGAGCAGCAGAGCGAAATTTGCCAGCCATTTTTCTGCTTATTCCGCGGAAACCTTCTCATTTCGCTTGATTAGCCTCTGGATATTACGTCTTACTGCGACATCACCATGTAATGAACCGTTCAGGTAATTAAATCCTCGCAATAGGGCATAATTAATGGTCCACATATCAATACCTTTTATCGCCAGCAAATTGTGTGTTAATTGTTGAATATTCTGTTCACTCATTTTAAAAATTTTTCTGACAGGAACAATATTGCCAGTTTGTGGTCTTTAATATGTCAGCTAAAGGAGGTATTAATGAAAGCATATGGTTTTAATTTACGACAGAGAGTTCTGGCGTCTGTGCTGGTTTTTTTATGTTGTATCAGTTCTGTTTACTCAGATACGCATAAACAGTTTTTCCGCCATGATGGTAGCGAAATAACTTACTATCTCAAGCAAAAAGGTGGAAAAAACTTATTAGTGCTGATACAAGGTTCTGATTGTAATAGTGTCGCTAATAATAAATTTGTGAATGAGACATTCAATGATATTTATCCGGATACTGATGTTTTGACTGTAGAGAAATATGGCATTAATGCCTCTCTCCCCTGGTCTGATGCGGAGGAACGTTCGGATTGTCCTAAGGCTTATATAAGATCAGATACGCCAGAACAGCGGGTTAAGGATTATATTCAGATTATTGGTTATCTGAAGAATCAAGGTAAGTATAATAAAATCATTATATTAGGTGGAAGTGAAGGGGCTGTAGTCGCCAATTTAATTACATCACAAGTTAATTATATTGATAGAACAATTGCGCTGAATGGTGGTGGTCAGTATTTCGCTGATGATGTTATTCATAGCATGAAGAGTGAGGTTCCACCGGAGCATATCGATGAGGCTATTAAGGGATTCAGAGAGTTCCAGAAAGAAATACGTGCCGGTAATCATACTGGTGAGCTGGAAATGAGTAATCATGGCGTTAATTGGTGGAAAGTCTCGCTTGGTATTAATCAATATGAAGTGTTAAGTCAGACGAAAAGACCTATTTTGATTATTCAAACATTGAATGATAATTCCGTCAATGTGAGTGCAGCTATGGAAATGGAGGAACAATTAAAGAAAGATAATATTACCTTCTATCAATACCCGGGACTAAGCCATAGATTTAAAGATAGAGAGGATGTTTTGCAAGTTACTCCTATTGTTGAAGACATCAGAGATTGGTTATCCAGGGCTTCTGGATAAGCGTTTGTGATTTAAAGGGTGTTAGTCAGGTCTCCATGTTAGGGAAGCCAAACTGAGTTCAGTAATGAAGCGTGGTATAATTAATATTGATACCACGTTTTAATAGTATTATCTTGGGATTGTATTTGTTGTTAATGCCATATTTATTTTGAGTCAAAAAAATTACCTTACGACAGATAATTGTATTTAATGAGAAAGTTAAAATAGATATAAATAACAAAATAATAATTAATAGGCTGCAATCAATTTAATAATATAACAATTGCATGATCTGTATTTTATCTTCTTGTTATAATCACAGAATGAGATGTGATATATAATATTGCCAATAAAACATCGTATGATTAATTGGTCGCTTGTAATTTCTATAAAATATAATACTGAATGTTATGAGCTATCTGTTGTTTTTTATATGAATTCCTGGATTTTACCTTTTATATATTAGAGGTAAATAGCCGTTTTATTTCTCATTATTATTGATATATTTCATTATGTTCAGTAGAAAAATTACTTAAATATTAAATTCATTTCATGGTGAAATATCTTTTTTATTTTTTCCTGGTAATAAAATATTGATTTTAAATAATTAAATTTATTTTTTTATTTTATTGACAATACATTAATGGCATCTATAGTTATATGTATTAGATAAAGCGTTAATATGGCATCAAAAATGCTGTTTATATTATCTAAATGCTGGATAAATTCCTGATGGGCACTTATTTTCTAGTGAAAATGGTCACAATCTTATGTTGCAAAAATGAATAGCTTATTATCTGTATTTTGGAGTGATATAAGTTATTTATCAATTAGTTACATTAAATTTCGGAGTTTATATCATGATTAAGAAAGATATTCTGTTACATGAAGAGCTGCTTGTAGATGATGAACTGAAAGTGGGTAAAGTAGAGAAAGTCTGGATTGATATTCTGTCACCCAGTTCAGTTATCGTTAGTCTGAATATTTTAGGTGTGGTTGAAGATTTCCATCTATTACTGGTGGATGGTGAAAAAGATAAAGAGAAGGTTGTGTTGCTCTATCTGTCTCTTTTACGTATTCTTCATGAAAAATTAGATGTAAAAGTAAAAATCGCAAAAAGTAAGCTGATGAAGCTGAAATATATAGTCGGTGTAGAGATTTAATAAGTATTTATTAAATCTCTGAATGAGTGCGTGGAATCACAGATTCTGTAGAATAATTTAATTTGGTTTGAAAGATATAATCAGATAGAGCTGGCTTTATTCAAATCATAAATATGTTTTCTACTAAATGCACTTAGTCAAAGGCAGAATGGTAATATTATTGTTCTGCCTTTTTCTATTGGAGTTTATCATTAGGGAATAAAACAACAATATCTCATAAATAAACCCTATTTTATTTACCCATGGTAATATTTTATAAGTAAATAATAATGGGGCAAGCAATAACATGTGCTCTATTTCACAGAGCTTAAATCTAATACCTTTACAAATTTAAATGTCTATATATTATTATTGACAGGTAAATTTATAGCATCATTTTCGGTTTTGCAAAGCACGATAGAATTATAATGTTTTCATCATAAATAATTACAGTGATTTAATATTTCATGATGAAAAAATAAAATTCTTAATTGTATATTGCCGTTTTTAATAAAAACATTATAATTTATTTTTGGGTTTATTAAGCCTGAAAAAATCATAGTCATTTAATTTTTCAGACTGTAGGGATGCGTAGAGCCGTCATATTAGTCATTACTTCATATTTAAACTGAATTCTTTCTGAGAAATCTATGTTGATGGCGATAGGGTCGTAATTAATACAGTTGTTACAGTTTTAAGGCGACATAGTATTAAAATATCAGGAGACGATATGCTTGATTCAAATTTAATAGATAGTGATAGTGAAATTTCTTCCCCAGTTAATTCTTTTAACGAATGGGATCCTCTTGAAGAGGTGATCGTCGGTGTTGTTGATGGCGCCAGATTCCCTTCCTGGCATATGTCTCTGGAGTCTGTATTACCAGAAAATCAAGTTGCTACTTTTCAACGGCATGCTGGCCGTTCATTTCCACAAGAGCAAATTGAAGCGGCTTCCAGGGAATTAGAAGAGTTTGTTCATATTCTTGAAAGCGAAGGGGTAACAGTACGTCGGCCAGAACCTCAGGATCAATCTCTGGTATTTGGTGCGCCTGGCTGGAGCAGCACAGGGCTATATTGTGCAATGCCCCGTGATGTGTTGTTAGTGATTGGTGATGATATTATTGAATGCCCGCTGGCGTGGCGCTCCCGCTATTTTGAAACGGCAGCATATAAGACTCTACTTAAAGAATATTTTAAACAGGGCGCGAAATGGAGCTCCGGGCCAAAGCCACAGTTGATCGATGAACAATATAATTTCGAATGGGATCAACCTAATGGCAAGGATCGTGTTCCTCTTGCGGTGACTGAGTTTGAACCTACATTTGATGCTGCGGATTTTATCCGGTGTGGGCGCGATATCATTGCGCAAAAAAGCCATGTCACGAATGAATTTGGTATTGAGTGGCTTCGTCGTCATTTAGGTGATGATTATCGTATTCATGTTTTTGAATTTAATGATGATAGCCCTATGCACATTGATGCCACATTTGTTCCTATGGCGCCAGGGAAACTATTAATTAACCCGAAAAAGGTGTTAAAAGTCCCTGAGCTGTTTAAAGGCTGGGATGTGCTGCATGCGCCTGAACCGATTATTCCTGACAACCATCCTCTGTATATGACCAGTAAATGGATCAATATGAATATTCTGATGTTGGATGAGAAGCGAGTGATTGTTGAAAAGCAGGATGAACCGATGATCGCGGCGATGAAACGTTGGGGCTTTACTCCAATTCCATGTAATTTCAGAAATTTTAACTCCTTCGGCGGTTCCTTCCATTGTGCAACAGTGGATGTAAGGCGGCGCGGAAGTTTACAGTCTTATCTTGACTAGGAGAGTAATTATGGCTATCTGGAAATATTCCGCTTGGGATGCAGTCATGTTTATATTAAGCATTTTGCATACGGTAGCCACGGTTACACTGGTCATGTATTGGGATCATTTCACTATTATGGGATGGTTGGTCAACATTGTGCTTCTTACATTGATGACAACTTACAACATAATAGTGATATCACATTTTTTCACCCATACTCCCTGGTTCGTTTCTCGTGTAATGAATATGTTTGTGTCGATACTGAATTCAATGAATATAGGGCAGTCTGTACAGTCTTATCACCTGTCCCATGTTCGTAATCACCACAAATATAATAACGATCGGGGAGTAAGTGAAAGCGGGCCTCTGGATACCTCTTCTACCTTTATAAATGGAAAAGAAATTGGGGAGCATACTACTCTTTGGAACTATTCTATCCTTGGCGCAGTATCTACCTTTTATAATAGTTTTGTTCGTATGTGCTGGTCTCTATTTATCTGGCACAAACCACTTAGTAAAGCTGATAATGGGTATGAAAAACTTCTTTCTAACGCCAGAACCAATAGAGTTAAAGAGTTATGGCAATTGAGGTTAGATAGATTGTTCCAGGCGGCGTGGATTATTATCTTATTCACTCTGTCTTGGAAATGGGCTTTATTTTGTTATTTACCTTCTCTCTATTTTGCCTTTGTTTTGGTTAATATTCAAAACTACTACGAACATTATGGTGCTCAGCCGGAGAACAGATTTGCAAACTCAGTGAGCTATTATGGGCGTATCTATAATTTATTCATGTTTAATGATGGCTATCATCAAGAGCATCATATCTCAGGCGGCACCCACTGGAAGCTGTTACCTAATTTACGCAGGAAATATTCAACCCAGCTTGCTGCGCAGAAGAGGATTATTAGTCCGGTACCTGCGATAGTAGGTTTTTTACATAGGCGTAGATCTCTGCTGCACAGATCTATAAAGCAAAAATAATCCCAGTTAATCACGACAGGTTTGATAGATAGCACGACGAATTTACTATTGGGGGGTCTGTTATGATGCAAGAAAGATCCGGTATTAGAGGAACAAAGCTGACAGAATCAGAATTTATTGTATACGAGACGTCGAACGATATATCAATGGATGCAGTTTCTAACCTTTTGGATGGCCACCTTGCGGCTTGTCGAATTCGTCATTTTCTTCCATCAGAACAGAGAAAGAAAATAGTTGAGAATTTTTGGCGTTCTCCAGATCGCATTCCCCGTTACGGCGAGGGTATTGATGGTGTTGAAGGGTATTTTATTGGGGCATCTCATATTGAAAAAGATACCCGTCAATATATAGAAGAAGCAGAAAATTTTCGTCCGGCAATTAATGAGATGTTTAAGGCTACAATCAATCCAATGGATCATTTCATTAAGCAAATAACTCATTTTAGTGGTAATAACTCACAGGTAATTCGTCCGGCTATGTATCATGGTGTTGCTGCGGGAAATGTAAAACTGGTGTACTGGAATAACTTTGGTGAATTCCTTTTATTACCTCATGATGATCTTGCACCGTTGAGTGATCCACGCCAGAGTGATTTTGAGATCACACAAATTAATTGTGTCATGGCGGTAAATTTTTACGCTGACATTCCCCAAAATGGGGGACAATTAAAAGTATGGAATATTCAGCCTGATGATCAATCACGTAGCGCCCTTGGTTTAACTCACAGCGGTTATCCATATCCATCTGAATTATTGGAAGATCATGCAAGTATGGTGATTAATATTGATGCAGGGGATTTGGTATTGCTGAATGGGAATTTAATCCATGCGGTACTGAATGGTAATGCTATCTTTTCACCGGAACGGCGTTTACTCGCGACCTGTTTTATGGGGTTACAGCAAAATGGTGATCTTATTTGGTGGACATAGGTGTGTTCATGACGTTAAAAATTTTTTACAGATATTTGACCATAGTGGAATATTCGTCTACATTTAGAAACGACTAATGTAAGTGTTAGAAGATGAAAACTATGCTATTACCCGCATGCACATTGATTTTACCTGCCAGGTTAATATTAGCCGAAGCATATGTGTGCATGCGTTTTGCTTTCATTTCTCCTCCTGCTTCTCCACCGCCTCCGTTATTATCCATAACTGTGTAATATGCCCGTCTTTGAGAGAGGGTTTACATTCAAGTGTTGCCAGATTTGGCTGGCAGCGTTGTTTTGAGTACGTTAAATGTAAAATAGGTGTAAATTCCTATGATTTCTAAAGCTCAATGGATCTCTTATAGCTCGACTTTGCTTTTTGTCTTATTGTGGAGTAGTGGTGCGATTTTTTCTCGATGGGGACTTGATCACAGTACCGCATTCGCCATTCTCACGATGCGTTTCGCTATTGCGCTTATTTTTTTGATATTTTTGGGATTATTATTCAGGCGTAATAGCCATTATCTGCCTGTACACGGCACACGCAAACAGATAGCCAGTACCGGTGTTTTATTAATTGGCGGCTATTCTATTTGTTATTTTTTTGCTTTGGATAACGGGATCACGCCTGGGGTTTTGGCGACAGTGATGGGAATTCAACCGATTATCACACTGCTGGTGATCGAACGCCGTTTTTCGGTTGTGCGTTTAGCGGGTTTATTATTAGCGTTATTGGGCTTGATATTGGTGGTGTATCAAAGCCTGGTGTTGTCCCAGTTTTCCTTTGCGGGTATTACTTTTGCTTTAGCTGCATTGGTCTGTATGAGTTCTGGCGCGATTTTACAGAAACGAATTCATCAAGCTCCTTCTGTGGTTTTACCTCTGCAATATAGTGTTAGCTTACTGCTTTGCTTGCTGTTTGTTCCTTTCCAGCCTTTTGAATTTCAATTGGTACCTGGTTTTATTATTTCATTATTATGGCTTGGGTTAGTTATTTCAGTTGTCGCTCAACTATTACTTTACCGGCTTATTCAGAGAGGTAATTTGGTGAATGTAACCAGTCTGTTTTATCTCGTTCCTGGTGTTACCGCCGTAATGGATTATTTATTTTTAGGAAATTCATTACCAGCGTTAAGTTTATTGGGTATGGTCGCTATCTTATCAGGACTTATATTGGTCTTTCGTACAAAGAAAATACCGCTTTCCACTGAATAAATCTGTGTTGCCGGGTGGTAATTAGCCCGGCAACAGCCATATTATTTATTTCATTATCAATTCTAAAATAATCCCCGCCATGAATTCATTGATCTGGATGAGCGTCCTCAGTCACTTTATATTGCTCCTTATATATTAAATGATGATCATTGTCGCTTGGATATTGCCTATTTCCGTCTTACAGTACTGACCGCATCCGTAATCTAACAGACTGCATATATATGCTCTGTTTTTATAAATTTAAGACAAGGGAATTAATGATGAAACCGGATATATCTACATATAATATTAAATTGTTTATCAATGAAATAAATAAATTAGTTGATATTGAAAATAAGAAAAATGGTGGAGCCCTCGCGGTTGCTGTCACCCACGAAAATGAAACAATTTATCAGCGCTATATTGGGCAAGCTAGCCTTGAACATGCAGTCGCTGCTCATTCCAGCACTAAGTTCTATTTGGCAAGTGCTTCAAAACAATTTACGGCTTTTTGCATTGTTTTGTTGGAAAAAGAGGGAAAGCTCTGCGTCAATGATAAGGTTAGACAATATTTGGATTATTTACCCACAGATTTCTCTGACATTACCATTGCACATCTTATCCACCATATCAGTGGATTACGGGATGAGCTTTTGCTTTATAATCTGGCGGGTAAAAATACAAACTTTGACCACCGGAATATTGATTTAGCGAGAAAGCTAATTCAACGGCAACAAGTGCTTAACTTTACTCCAGGGGAATACCATCTATATTGCAACACTGGCTATAATCTGCTGGGGGAAATAATCAAAGTGGTTTCAGGTAAATCACTGAGAGAATATGCTGAGGAAAATGTTTTTGCCCCATTAAAGATGAAAGATACCCGTATTTGTGATGATGCCTCCGAGATTATCGTTGATCGGGCGATGGGTTATGCCTATAAAGAGGAGTTGAACCAGTGGATAAGAGATGACCTCAACGACTCGGTGGCCGGTGCAGGAGCAGTTTATTCTACAGTGAATGATTTATGTCGCTGGATTAGAGCATTTTATTCGCCATCTATTGTTCAGGATCTACTGCCTCAATTATCCCGTACGCCACATTTAGCCAATGGCAATATTAGCAATTATGCTTACGGTCTTGTTATGGACCAACGTGAAGGACAAAAGATAATACAACATAGTGGTAACTACGTTGGTTTCAGAATTAATATTTACATGTTGCCTGATGTTAAATTTGGTGTTGCTATTACTACTGCAATGAGTATTGATGTTGTTAAACTGGTTGATCAATGTCTTGATGTATTGTTTAATCCTGGCGGTACTAAACCAGAAAAACAGCCTAGCCAGACCAGTAATGTCGATATTACCGGTATTTTTAGAGGGGTGAAACCCTATCCTTATATTATTACCAAAGAAGATTCATATTTATTGGATGATTTATTGAAAAAAAGTAACCCGATTACCTTTAACCATGATGGTACATTCCAAGAGGAGGATGGAAAAGACCGATTCCGACCTATCATTAAAAATGATCGTGTGATAGCACTGGAACAGACTGATGAAGATAGAAATACTTTTTATTTAGATAAGAAGATTGATGAAGGTGGTATCGATATTCATCGGTTACTAGGGAGCTATTATAGCCACGAAACAGAGGCGACTCTTACTATCATAGCTTCTGGCGATGAAATTTATATTGATGGAATTATCCATCCTGGGGAAAAAGAAATCTTAAGGCGGGTTTACGGGAACAGTTATTTTTCTCCCCGCACTGAATTCATTATTGATTTTGAATTAAACTCTAATACAAATAAACCTCACCTTTTTATCAGTAATTCACGTTGCTGGAAGATAGAGTTTGTCCCGGTTTAATTAGTATTGTGACAAATGAAGTAGGAAATGAGAATAGTATTTTTATGGCAGGATAGTGTCGATATATTATCTACCAAACTGCATCTATATACCTTGATTTGTATAACCTTAAAATAAGGAAATTAATAATGGAATCGAATATATCTACAAATAATATTAAATTTCTTATCAAGAAAATAAACGAACTAGTTGATATTGAAAATAAGAAAAAGGGTGGGGCCCTTGCTGTTGCTGTTACCCATGGAAATAAAACCATTTATGAACGCTATATTGGGAAAGCCAGCATTGAATATTCGGTTGCTGTACATCCCAGAACTAAATTCTATTTGGCAAGTACTTCAAAACAATTCACGGCTTTTTGTATTGCCTTGTTGGAAAAGGAAGGAAAGCTCTGTGTCAATGATAAAGTAGGACAATATTTAGATTATTTCCCTGCTGGTTTCTCTGATATTACCATCGCGCATCTTATTCATCATACCAGCGGGTTACGGGATGAGTTTTTGCTTTATAGTTTGGCGGGTAAAAACACAGATTTTGATCACCGCTGTATTGAGTTAGTGAGGAAACTAGCTCAACGGCAACAAACGCTTAATTTTACTCCTGGGGAATATTTTCTGTATAGTAACACTGGCTATAATTTGCTGGCGGAAATAGTCCGAGTGGTTTCAGGTAAATCGCTGAGAGAATATGCCGAAGAAAATATTTTCATCCCATTAAAGATGAAAGATACCTTTTTCTATGATGATATTACCGGGATTATCGTTGATCGGGCAATGGGCTACACTTATGACGAGAATTTGAATCAGTGGAAAAGAGATGATCTTAATGATGCAGTGGTAGGGGGTTCAGGACTTCATTCTACGGTGAATGATTTATGTCATTGGATGAGAGCGTTTTATTCTCCATCCATTGTTCAAGATCTATTACCTCGGTTATCCCGTATGCCAGATTTAACCAATGGTAACGGTAATAATTATGCTTACGGTTTTATTATTGATCAACGTGAAGGGCAAAAGATAATACGACACGGTGGTAGTTATAGTGGTTTCAAATCAGAAGTTGGTATTTTGCTTGAAGCTAAATTAGGCATTGTTGTGACCTCTGCAACGAATACTAATACCTTTCAATTTATGCAACAGTGTATTGATATATTGTTTAATTCTGACGATACTAAATCAGAAGAACAGCCTTGCCAGATCAATAATATTGATATTACTGGTATATTCAGAGGAATAGAACCTTACCCTTATATTATTACCAAAGAAGATTGCTATTTATTAGGTAATTTATTTGAAAAAGGCAATCCGATTATCTTTAACGCTGATGGTACATTCCAAAAGGAAGGCGGGAAAATCCGATTTAGGCCTATTATTGAAAATGACAGAGTTACTGCGCTGGAACAGATTCATGAAAATGGCAATGTTTTTTATTTAGATAAGATGATTGATGATGGTGGTGTCGATGTTCAGCTACTGTTAGGTCGTTATTATAACCACGAAACAGAAGCGATTCTTACTGTCATGGCTTCTGGTAATGAACTTTATATTGATGCGATCATTTCTCCTGAAAGTAAAGAGGTCTTACGTCGGGTTTACGGCAATAGTTATTTTTCTCCTAGCACCGGGCTTATTATTGATTTTGAATTGGATCCTGATACGAATAAACCTCGCCTTTTTTTCAACGATAGTCGTTGCTGGAAGATAGAATTCGTTGCAGTTTAATTGATATGGCTGAAAATAGCGTTTATCTGGCAGCATGGTGTGGATTCTATTGTGATTATAAAGATATTGTCTACCAAAATGCCTGTATGTACCTATTTGTACAACCTGAAATAAGGGAATTAATAATGGAATTGGATATATCTGAAAGTAATATTAAGTTGCTTATCAGGAAAATAAACAATTTAATTGACATTGAAAATAAAAAGAATGGTGGTGCCCTCTCTGTTGCTGTCACTCACGGTAATAAAACCATTTATGAACGTTATATTGGGAAAGCCAGTATTGAGCACGCGGTCGCGGTACATCCCAGAACTAAATTCTATTTGGCTAGTGTTTCAAAACAATTCACCGCTTTTTGTATTGCTTTGCTGGAGAAAGAAGGAAAGCTTTCTGTCAATGATAAGGTTGGGAAATATGTGGATTATTTCCCCGCCGATTTCTCTGATATTACTATTGCACATCTTATTCATCATACCAGTGGATTACGGGATAAATATGCCCCTTATGCCTTGGCAGGTAAAAACGCAGACTTCGATCATCGCAGTTTTGATTTATTGAGAAAATTGATTCGACGTCAACGAGTGCTTAACTTTACTCCGGGGGAATACCATCTGTATAGCAACACGGGCTATAATTTTCTGGCAGAGATAATTAAAGTGGTTTCAGGTAAGTCATTGAGGGAATATGCGAAAGATAATATTTTTATTCCATTAAAGATGAATAATACTTCTTTCTATGATGATGTTACCGAGATTATCACTGACCGGGCAATAGGCTATTCTTATAACGAGGGTACGAATTGCTGGAAAAGAGATGACCATAACGATTCAACGGTAGGTAGTGCTGGCCTGCGTTCTACGGTAAATGATTTGTGTCGTTGGATAAAAGCATTTTATTCGCCATCTATTGTACAGGATTTGTTGCCTTATTTATCCCGCACGCCAGATTTAACCAATGGTAATCGTAATAATTATGCTTACGGTTTTTTTATCGGCCAACGTGAAGGGCAAAAGATAATACGACATGGCGGCTCTTATGGTGGCTTTAAATCCTATCTTTGCATCTTTCCTGATATCAAATTAGGTATCGTCATTACCGCTGCGACAAATATTGATGTTACTCAATTGATTGAGCAGGGTCTTGATGTATTGTTCAACTCTAATATGACGGAACCAGAAAAACAGCCTTGTTATACAGGTGATATTGATATCACGGGTATGTTTAAAGGGGTAGATCCCTATCCCTATATTATTACCAAGGAAGATTGCTATTTATTAGGTAATTTATTCGAAAAGGGTAATCCGATTATCTTCAACTCTGATGGCACATTCCAAGAGAAGAGGGGAGAATTTCGGTTCAGACCCATCATTGAAAATAATGATGTTATCGCATTGGAACAGATTGATGAAAATGGCAATATTTTTTATTTGAAAAAGATGATGGATAAAGGTGATATTGATATTCAGCAATTGTCAGGCCGCTATTATAGTCAAGAAACAGAAGCTATGCTCACTATTGAAGCCTCTGGTGATAAGCTCTATATTGACGCGGTTGTTTTGCCGGGAAAAAAAGAAGTCTTACGATGGGTTTATGGGAATAGTTATTTTTCTCAGGCTACAGAGCTGATTATTGATTTTGAATTGGACTCTGATACGGATGAACCTCATCTTTATGTCAATAATTCACGTTGTTGGAAAATAGAATTTATCCGAGTTAAGTAAAGCGTTTCTCTGGCAGAACTATAATATTTATGTTCTGCCTTTTTTACATGGCTACGATATTTTTGATTGGATAGAAGATATATTTTTGGCAGATGAACGATAGCGATAATTACAATAATTGGGGTATGAAGCACCATTAACGGCAACGGATGTCGCTGAATTAACGTTATTTATCTGGCGTGAAATTTATGAAAATTCGCAGCCTCCGGTTGTACAGGGAATATCTGTCAGTGAGGTGGTAGATGTATTTAGAAATAGATTTAGTAATGTGGTGCTGTAATTGAATGATTGAAAACACACTTTTGTGAATTGTACTCAGAAAACCGACTTATTAACACGGAAGGAGTGATGTATGAGCAAGTGAGGAACAGAGTTTAATCTTGATCACAATAAAATGAATGTAAATTTATTATGGAAAATGAGTTATGTGATGTTGATTCCTATTTATCCAACCTGATATTGAAAAAATATCTTAATCTGGGATATATAAGATATAGTGAGAATAGATTTTCATTCAGTCACGAAATTATATTTATTCTAATGTAATCATCCATTTTTTATAGATATAGTTACTTGTAATTAATCATTATTATTAATTAATAAAGTAAAGAAATAATAGGTAGAAATATTTTACATGATTAATATAAATAAAATATATCCATCGGATAATAATGAATCGCCTTATGACTTTGATTCTGAGGTTGTTATTGGGCTTGTTGGTGCTGTAGGTACGGATTTAGAGATAATTAAAAATTCGATAACACAGAAGCTTAATGCGTTCAGATATGAGACACAGGAAGTAAGAATATCCTCTGAGATAATTTCAGTATTAAGAGATATTCCATTAACAATGGATAATTATGAAAAAATAAGTTGTTTGATGTCAGAGGGAAATTATTTAAGAGAAGCTAGTCAAGATAACTCTATATTGGCATTAGCTGCGGTGGCAGAAATAAATAAAAGAAGAGAAAAGACTTATTCTTTACCAATACCGTCTCATAGGAAAGCATATATTATAAATTCTCTCAAACACCCGGATGAAGTAAATGCATTAAGGGATATTTATGCAAATGGATTTTTCTTGATAGGTGTATATACGAGTGAATCCCAAAGATTAAGAAACCTTACTGTTGACAAATATATTGATGAGGTAAAAGCCAGAGAGTTAATTAATCGTGATTCTAATGAGGGGAATAAGTGGGGGCAGAAGACCAGAGATACTTATGAGCTATCTGACTTCTTCATAAGTTATGATGGAAATAAAAATAAGACTGATAATAATATATGGAGAATATTAGATCTTATTTTTGGTAATCCATATGTTACACCAACTTTTGATGAATACGCTATGTTCATGGCTTTTTCTGCTTCGCTACGATCAGGAGATCTTTCCCGTCAGGTTGGTGCTGTATTAACAAAAGATAAAAATATCATATCAACTGGGGCTAATGATGTACCACAATTTGGCGGAGGATTATATTGGCCTGATTATATAGGAGATATAATTGAAGACACTGAAAATAGTAGAGATTATAAAATAGGTGAAGATTCAAACGCTAAGGAGAAAAGATTAATTATTGAAGATATACTTAAAGATGTCGGAGATGAACAAAAAGAGGAATTCAAAAAACATCTTCTAAAAAGCAAGATAAAGGATATTACCGAATATGGAAGGGTTGTACATGCTGAAATGGAAGCAATTTTGACATGTGCAAGAAGTAATACTAACACTCATAATGGGATATTATATTGTACTACATTTCCTTGTCATAACTGCGCAAAACATATCGTTGCCTGTGGCATAAAACGTGTTGTATATATTGAGCCTTATCCTAAAAGTAAAGCTTTTGATTTTCATCCTGATTCTATTGCGACTTCTGAAGAAGAGGTTTCTGATAATAAAGTGATTTTTGAGCCATTCGTAGGAGTTGGGCCTCGTTGTTTCTTTAATTTATTCTCTACAAACCTAGGGATAGGCTATAAGATCAAGAGGAAAGATAAAGAAGGTCAGACTATTAAATGGCATAGAAGAGATGGAAAACTCAGAATGCAGATGTTACCATTATCTTATATAGAAAGAGAGGCGCAATCAGTAATTAACGTGGATAACTTAATCGAGGAATTAGGAAAATGACCGAGAGAGAAGAGTTTCTAGCTTATTTAGCCGAAATGAGAAAAACAGTTGAACAATGGCCAGATTGGAAAAAAGTTGGCTTGAGAACACCCCGCAATCCTCATATACCTCGTAAAGATAAAATTACTCCAAAAACTAGAGGCTATGCGATTTTTGCTAAAAATAAATTGGGATAACTTATCCTTACTTATTGAAAAACAGAGAATTTGCCGAGAGTTTTTTATTTTCCGCCGTTAGTAAATTAATTAAAACAATAAGGTAAAGTCTTATTCCAATAACCTGATAATAACTTCGATGTCAATAAATATAAAAAGTAACCCTTTTTAGGGTTACTAATAAATATAGTTAATTACTCAAGCTTATTATTTTCCCTCAAAAAACGCCCGTTTTAAACCTAATTCCAGCCCACGAAATTCTGCCAGACCTTTTAATCGGCCAATACAGGAATAACCGGGATTCGTCTGTTTTTTCAGGTCATCAATCATTTGGTGGCCGTGATCAGGACGCATTGGGATTGAACGGTTATCGCCGGCTGCTTTGCGGCGATATTCTTCACGCAGGATTTCCATAACCACACTATACATATCTACATCACCTGCCAGATGAGCGGCTTCATGAAAGGTTTTACTGTTTTCTTCCCGTTGGGTGGAACGCAGGTGAGTAAAATAGATTCGATTGCCGTAGCGCTGAATCATCTCAACCAGATCATTATCACCACGAACACCGTAGGAGCCGGTGCACATCGTGATGCCATTAGCTGAGCTTGGTTCGATGGTTGTCAGCCATTCAATATCTTCAATGGTGGAAATGATACGTGGTAAGCCCAAAATAGGGCGAGGTGGGTCATCCGGGTGAATTGCCAGACGTAAACCCTGTTCTTCGCACACAGGCACAATCTGGTTCAGGAAATACGCCAGATGCTCACGCAGTTTATCGCGGCTAATATCTTTGTAGCGATCCAATTGCGCCTGAAACTCTTCTAGTGTGTAGCCCTCTTCGGCGCCTGGCAGGCCGGCAATGATATTAGCAGTGAGTTTATCAATATCAGCACCAGACATATTGTCGTAATAAATTTTTGCCTGCGCTTGTTCTTCAACAGTGTAATCGGCTTTTGCGCCAGGGCGTTTGAGGATATGGATCTCAAATGCGGCAAAGGCAATTTGATCAAAACGCAGGGCTTTAGAGCCATTAGGGAGTAGATACTCAAGATCAGTACGTGTCCAGTCCAGCACCGGCATAAAGTTATAACAGATGGTGTCTATGCCGCATTCAGCCAGATTTTTCAGTGAAATTTTGTAGTTATCAATCCATTGCTGATAGTGGCCTGTCTGAGTTTTAATTTCTTCATGAACAGGCACACTTTCAACAACTGACCAGATAAGCCCTTTATTTTCGATTAGGGCTTTATGGGTCAAGATTTCATCTTTGTGCCAAACTTGTCCGTTAGGAATATGGTGTAATGCGGTGACGATACCCGTTGCACCAGCCTGACAAATATCATCTAAGGAAACAGGATCATTTGGGCCGAACCAACGCCAGGTTTGTTCCATTATTATTTACCTTTGCACAAATTCAGAATGAAAAATAGCCACCAGAATAACTGGATATAAAAACTTATTTGTAAATTATCTTGCTGAATTAATTACGCTTCTTTGCTATTTCAAAGGGATATGAATTAAACAGATAACCATCGAAATAGGGATCATCGATATCAGACAATTCCAGCAAACGTAATTTCACATTCTCCAGGTGTTGCCACATTGCCTGTTTGGCTGCCGCCGGATCTTTCTTGATCATCGCGGCAAAAATGATCTGATGATCATGCAGCCATTCTTTACGGTAATCTTTGTCGGTGATTCGGCTATGGAGTTTCAGCCACATGGGATTATTTTCCCGCCATGCCCAGGATTGTTTAAGCAGTTCAACTAACATGCTGTTATGTGTCGCTTCCGCAATTGCCAGATGAAATTCTCTGTCACCGGATTCATCTTCACCGGCAGCCAAATCTGCCGACTCTCTTTTCAGTGCCTGGCGCATATTCGCAATGTCGTTGGGTGTGACTTGCATTGCGGCGAATTCAGCAATATTACTTTCCAGCAATTGGCGAGCCTGTAACAGTTCAAAAGGCCCTGCCGCGTTGACTGAGCATGAAGACGACGACAAGTGAGGGAGGTTGATAATATAAACCCCGGAACCTTTGCGAACTTCAATCAGGTTTTCCAGTTCGAGCATGATTAAGGCTTCACGTACAACGGTTCTGGAAACCCCTAATAAATCAGCAAGCTCTCGTTCTGGTGGTAAACGATCCCCGATACGATATTGCTGGTTGGCAATCATCTGCCTTAATGAAACGCCGACTTCTTGGTAAGGGCGTTTTGGCTCAAGTAAATGTTTCATTACATCACTACCATTGCGATAATTATTATTGTATTGCATAGATCATAGTCAAAAACAGGAATTGGTCAACCAAAAACGCCGCTTAAGGGTGAAGGCCATTTGACCTTCACTGAGGATGATTATTTTACTGCGCGAATGCGTTCTACCATGCGGTAAAGCATCGGATCAGTTTTCTTGATATCGTCGTACATAGGTTTGACCGCTTCTTCAAACGATTTTTTATCAACATCAACAAACTTGACCCCAATTTTTTCTGCGTTCTGGCGCTCCTTCTCTTCTGATTTTTCCCATAATTTCGTCATATATTCGGAAGAGTTAGCTGCCGCATCCATGAGGATTTTTTGTTGTGCTGATGACAGTTTATTTAGCGATTTATTCGAAATCACCAAGACATCCGGCACCATAGTGTGCTTATCCAGTGAAAAATACCTTGCAACTTCACTGTGACGGCTCAGGTTGAAAGAGGGAATATTGTTCTCCGCGGCATCCACGACGCCCTGTTGCAGGGCGGTATACAGTTCGCCGTAAGCCAGCGGGGTTGGGTTGCCTCCCAGGTTTTTCACCATTGAAATGGCGGTCGGGCTAGGTTGTACACGGATTTTCATGCCTTTTAAATCCGCAGGAGTGCGAATCGGTTTTTTGGCGTAAAAGCTGCGTGCACCGGCTTCATAATAGGTTACACCGACAAACCCGCTGTTTTTGCTGGAAGCGAGGATCTCTTTACCTATCTCTCCGTTTTTGATTTTTTCGTAGTGCGCTTTATCACGGAACAGATAAGGTAAATTAAAAGCGGAATAGGCAGGCGTAAATGCTTCCAGTTCCGCAGCGTTAGATTTGACTAAATCCAGCGCGCCATTTTGCATCAGCTCCATCGATTCCCGCTGGTTGCCCAATTGTGCATCTGGATAAATCCGGATACGAACATCACCATTCGTTTTTTGGCGAACTTCATCAGCAAACTGCGTCATTGCCTTGTGTACTGCGTGATCGCGGTTATGGTTATGACTGAGTTTTAATGTTGTCGCTGCCATGACTTGTGACGCTCCCAAGGCGAACATCGCGCCGATGACAGTACATAAAACAGGCTTAGAATGGTTCATTGTTCGTTCTCCAATTACTGTAAATAGGTTACGGGCACAACTGAACTGACGGTCAAACCATAAGCACCACTTTGGCTTTCGTCAAAAAGTAAAAATCATTTGGTTGACCAAGATCCCAAAATAATCCGGTTTTTTGGTCAACCAATCAGTTTGTGATCCCGCTCACTGGATGTTTTTTTGACCTGGATCTTATAATCCGGGTGACGTAAGGTTCCCTTACTTATTTGATCAGGCAGTTTTCCCCTATCTGGTCAACCAAACATGGCATCCGTAAAGGCCAATAAGGATAAAGCCCCATGAAAAATCTATGGTCGCCCTCGTTTTTGCAACACTCATTTTGATGAATTTTGGGCTTGCTTAAATCTATCCGGCGTCACTATAGGCAAGGAACCTGCGCCTCGATGAGTTCCGCGCCTGATGAACCTTAAAAGTGTGTCGACTTCAATGAGCCAATTTTTATGCCAGGTTTCTCATCAGGCCGGTAGGCCGTTCATGTCATCAATTATCAGTCTTCGCAAAACCTGTGGGGTCTCGTTTCAAATTTGTTCACAATAGGCTTGATTTAAGCTTCAAA